>CAMURW010000007.1 GCA_947097635.1 uncultured Bacteroidales bacterium | reverse complement strand
TGCCATTCAAGGCCATCGTGCACCTCAAGGACAATGGCGACGACAGCACAAAAGTGTACATGGAGTTCGAAAGCGAAGGCGGCAACCCTATGATTGCCATGATGCTGAAACCCAAGTTGTGCGAAATGGGCGACAAGCTGATGGAGCAACTGCAACATTTCTCCATTGGACTATGACGAAACGGCTATCCCATTTACTTACAGCACTGATGCTGTCGCTGGCACTGTATGCCCAGAAAACGACTGCCCAGGTCTACGATGAAACCCTCAATGCCATGAGTCAGCTGGACGATGCCGTGGTACAGGCACAAACCACCAACCGTTATGTGCTGGCACAAGTGGGCGGCAACTGGTGCCCTTGGTGCCTACGCTTTGCACTGTTTGCAGACACCAACCAGGCGGTACATCAGCTCTTCGAAAAGAACTTCGTTTACATTCACGTCAATTACAGCAGTGTCAACAAGAACCTGGAGGCAATGAAGCGACTGGGCAACCCCGGACGTTTCGGCTACCCCGTCTTCGTTATACTGGACGGCGACGGCAAAGTCGTCCATATCCAAAGCAGCGCCTACCTGGAAGAAGGCAAGGGCTACAGCGAGAAGAAGGTGGTAGACTGCTTCGCCAACTGGACGAAAGATGCCGTGAATGCACCGGTGAAGTAATCGCCAGAGGATCAAAGAGGCCTGTAGCAACATCAAGGAGACGGAAGCCCGTGCTGACGCCTCCTTTTTCTTTTTCCCTTCACCTCTTCCATGAAAAAATATGATTCATGCAGAAAAAGAATACGCAATTGTAAAAAAATAAGTAATTTTGCAACACTTTTTGCATCACATAATAATCGCATTAAATCCGTGGATGTTAGCACATTGTATGTATTCCGCGAGCGTGGCGTGATGCTGAAGGTCGTCATCCACTGAACTAATACTGAACTAATATAGTTTAAGAATATGAAAAAAACATTAATTACCATTATGAGTCTTGGATTGCTGGCCGCCTGTAGCGGCAACAAGAAAGAGGCACTGACTAGCGGCATCGACCTCGCCAATCTGGACACCACGGCAAATCCCGTGGAAGATTTCTATCAGTATGCCTGCGGCGGCTGGATGGCCAGCCACCCCTTGGATGCAGAACATGCACGATATGGCACCTTCGACAAACTGGCCGAAGACAACCAGAGGCAAATGAAAGAGCTTATCGACAGCCTGGCAGCGACACAGAACGCCAAAGGCAGCATCGCCGAGAAGATTGCCACGCTATACAACATCGGTATGGACAGCGTCACTATCGACAAGCAGGGCGCCGAGCCTCTGATGCCTTTCATGACCGAGATTGCCAACCTCAAGAACCGCGACGAGCTGGTGGCAGAGTTGCCCAGGCTGCACCACCAGGGCTTCAACCCCTTCTTTGGTTTCTTCAGCGAAGCAGACATGAGCAATGCCGCCATGCAGATAGGCTGGCTATATCAGACCGGACTGGGCATGGGCGACCGTGATTACTACATGAAACCCGAGAACGCGAACATCCGTGCCGAATACCTCAAACTTATGACCACGCAGTTCCGACTCAGCGGGTATCCCAGGCTGGCAAAAAAGACTCCCGAACAACTCGCTAAAATGGTGATGGAAGTGGAGACCCAGGTGGCCAAGGCACAGATTGACAAGGTGGTGTTGCGCAACCCCATGACCTCCTTCCACAAGATGAACCTCAAGGAGGCCGATGCCAACAGTCCCGCCGTAAAACTGCCTGACTATTTCAAGGCCATGGGTCTCACTATCGACACCTTCAACAATTGTATGCCCACCTACATGAAGGAAGTGAGCAGCATCCTCACCAAGGAGAACGTGGAAAACCTCAAGGCCTACTACGCCTGGCAGGTAATAAACAATGCTGCCAGCTACCTCAGCAAGGAGTTCGTGGATGCCAATTTCGCCTTCTATGGCACCACCATGAGCGGCGTTACCCAGCAGCGTCCCCGCTGGAAACGCGTGCAGGGTGCCGTCAACGATGCCATGGGCGAGGCTGTAGGGCAGATGTATGTCGCCAAATACTTCCCCGCCGAAGCCAAGGAACGTATGATTACCCTGGTGAAGAACCTGCAGGAAGCCTTCAGACAGCGCATCACCGAGGCCGAGTGGATGAACCAGAAGACCAAGAATATCGCTATAGACAAGCTTAGCAGCATGCTCGTCAAGGTAGGCTATCCCGACAAGTGGAGAGACTACAAAGGGCTGGAAATCAAGAACGACAGCTATTTTGCCAACATTGTGCGTAGCAACGTCTTCGACGTGGACTACAACCTCAGCAAAATCAACAAGCCCACCGACAAGAGCGAATGGGGCATGACTCCTCAGACCGTCAACGCCTACTACAACCCCACCACCAACGAGATTTGCTTCCCTGCCGGTATCCTGCAGCCTCCTTTCTTCAACCTCAAAGCCGACGATGCCGCCAACTATGGTGCCATCGGTGTGGTGATAGGCCACGAAATGAGTCATGGGTTCGACGACCAGGGCCGTCAGTACGACAAGAACGGCAACCTGCACGACTGGTGGCAGCCTATCGACGCTGAGAAGTTCACCGTCAACGCACAGATTCTCATCGACTGGTTCAATGGCATCAAGGTGCTGGACGACCCCGAGACTTTCGGAAACGGTGCCTACACCCTGGGCGAGAACATCGCCGACAACGGCGGCCTGCACATCAGTTACAAGGCTATGCAGATTGCTAAGGAGGCCAAACAGATCAACACAGCGAAGATGGATGGCTTTACCCCCGAGCAGCGCTTCTTCCTGGCATATGCTAACGTGTGGGCCAGCAACATCACGAAGGAACAGATTATCAACCAAACAAACAACGATGTCCACTCACTGGGCCGTTGGCGTGTGAATGGTACCCTGCCTCACATCACAGAATTTATCGACACTTGGGGCGTGAAAGAGGGCAACGCCATGTGGCTTGCCCCCGAGAAACGTGCCAAACTGTGGTAACACAAGTTCCTATACATTATTTGTGGGGACTGCCGTTGCAGGAGATTACCAGACATCCTCATCATTCCAGAAAAGCGTGATTGCACCACCGTGCAGTCACGCTTTTTCTGTAGTTACGCATCCTTCCGATGCATGATAACATATACGCAAAGTTATAATGAACTAATATGATTTGGCTTTGTTATGTGGGTTCATGTCTTAAATTCTGCTAGTTAGGATAGGCAGTCCACACATCTGGAAGTAGCATGGGTCGGGGTTGGGTCGGAAATTTCCGACCCAACCCCGACCCATGCCCGATGCAACGGCGACTGTCTCCAAGATTGATAGGGAGGATGGCTGCAAAGGTCCACATCACGTCCTAAAGGAGGCAAGGACGCCAAAGAAGAGATATCATAACGGATGTGCAATTCAGATACATTCGGCTACCAGGAATGCTATAAAATATAGCAACACGGGGGCCACAAAACCTTGAGCATCAGTTTTATACCTTGTTCCCCTTCCTTATGTTGATTATCAATGCGGCCACCAATGCCACCAGCGCTATCACCATTCCCCAGATGGCACCGCTGAACTGCTCAGGTTCTACCCATATCTCCCGGAAAAGGTTGATGCGTCCGGCCACTTCTACAGGAACCCAGAAGACGATGACTGTAGCTATCGCCATCCGCAGGTTGGCACCCCAAGTGACGAGATGCAGTTGCTTGCAAAAGATGAATACGGAACCCACGAGGCAGCCGATGGCCACTGCGAAGGTAACAGGGTGGTGGTCGCCAAAGAAAGTGGGGTCGTAAAGGAACATCAGCAGCAGGTAACTGCTCCACATAATCATGTTGAACTCCATGAAAGTAACGATGGAGACGTGGCGCGTGAGAGGCTTAGCCACGATGATATCGCGCTTCTTGCCCAAGAGCAGTTTCTGCCACCAGTTAATCCAGTTGCAGCCCACACGGGTAGAGAAAAGGTAGAGCGTCATAATAATCATATAGAAGCCAAAGGTGGCAGGCATCAGTAGGTATTCCGCCTTGGTAACAATTTCTCCGTTCACAATCTCGGGCTGCGCACCTACACGCAGGGCATAATATTGCAGTAAAAACTCCACCCAGCCAGTCCACACCAGCAATCCACCGATGAGGCCCATGAGAGTCTGCTTGGTGTCGCCTTTGACGAAGACACCCCACACGGTAACAATCCATCCTACCATACCTAGCATGAAAGCCGAGATATGCAGCGCCGTGGGCTGCATGATGTGTTCCATCAGTATCATGATGGCGTGTCCCAGCGGCATGAGCAGCAGGACGATGAAAAACGAGGCAATGGCTTTGCCCCAATACAGTTTCTTTGTTTCCATTATTTATTCACTATTAAACAATTACTTAGAATGATGGTTCAAAAATTTCCGTAGCCTTCCAGTAGGAATTTATACATGGAAAAGCTTTCTCATTTCTGAAGTTTATCGTATTCCTCGTCTGTGACGGGTTCGAGCCACTCGTTAGAGGTGTTCTCGCCGGGAATCTCGAAGGCAAGGTGTGCGAACCAACTGTCGGCGGCCGCACCGTGCCAATGTTTTACATTCGCGGGGATGTGGATGACCGTGCCAGGCAGAATCTCCTGTGCCGGCTTGCCTACCTCTTGATACCAGCCGCGACCAGCCACACCGACGAGCATCTGGCCGCCGCCTTTCGTGGCTTTATGTATATGCCAATTGTTGCGGCAGCGCGGCTCGAACGTCACGTTGGCGAACGAAATCTGCTCGGTCGAAATCCAGGCAAGGTAACTGCTGCCGATAAAATACTTGGCATAGGTCGTATTCGGTTCGCCAATGGGGAAGAGCATCTCCTGCTGGAATCGTTCCTTCTCCGTTGCCACATCGTCATCCGCCCATACCTCTTTCGCCAGGCGGAATCCTGCCCATGCGTTAGGCCATCCGGCGTAAAAGGCGGCCTGTGTCAGTAGGGCGGCGATCTCCTTACGGGTGATGCCGTGCCGCTTGCCCATTTCGAGGTGCGAGCGGAACGAGGAGTCTATCAGTCCCTTGCCGAGAAGGATAGAGATCGTGACCATGCTGCGGTCGTGCAGCGAAAGCATCGAATCGTTCCAGACGGCTTGGCCGAAAAGAACATCGTCGTTGAGCTCCGCGAATTTCGGAGCGAACTCGCCGAGTGCAGAGCGTCCGGCAGTTTGAGTTATTTTATTTTGAGCCATAAGTGTCATGTGGTTGAATACCGTAAGCATCACGGTAAATGCAAGAACTATCGTTTTCATTAGTTAATCCGCTTTGAAGGCCAGTAGAAAATCGACGAACTCCGGTTCGTAGTGCGAGAAGAATAGGCTTTTGCCTCCGTCCAAAGCTGCGATTGCTGCCATGTCGTCGTCCGCGAGTGCGAAGTCGAACACGTCCATGTTCTGACGCATCCGCTCGACACGCACCGATTTGGGAATCACGATCACGCCCCGTTGAATCAGATAACGCAGAGCGACTTGCGCCGAACTCTTGCCATATTTTTCACCGATGTGCACCAGTACGGGATTCGTGAACAGATTGTTCCGCCCCTCGGCGAAAGGTCCCCACGACATGATACGGGTTCCGTATCGCTCCATGATTTCCTGCGCCTTGCGCTGCTGGTTGAAGACGTGGGTTTCCACCTGATTGACCATTGGTTTGATTTCCACGTGTTCCGCCAGGTCGATAAAGCGGTCGGGATAGAAATTGCTCACGCCGATGGCGCGTGCCTTTGTTGCCTTGTAAGCGGCCTCCATCGCTCGCCACGTTCCGTAATAGTCGCCGAATGGCTGATGGATGAGCAGCAGATCCACGTAATCGGTTTGCAATTTGCACAGCGATTCGTCAATGGATCGTGCCGCCCGCTCCTCACCGGCGTTGGTAATCCATATCTTAGTGGTCAGAAAGACTTTCTCACGGGCGATACCGCTTTTGCGGATTGCCTCGCCGACCTGCTGTTCGTTGAGGTAGGCTTGCGCCGTATCGATAGAACGATAACCAACGCTCAAGGCATCCGCGACGCAGCGTTCGCACTCTTCGGGTGTCACTTGATAGACACCGTAGCCGAGAATCGGCATTTCGACGCCATTGTATAATTTTACTGTTTCCATTTACAAATAACTGTTTTTTAATCTAATTTGACAAGTTCATACTTTTGGTTACCGATACCCAGTGTTTCTGCATAATCCAATGTGTGCATACCATGACGTGAATCGATGCGCTCAATCAGATGTGTTTTCCCATTATCTTCCGAGGATCGTACAAGGTCAGTGCATGCACGGTCAAGAGCCACCGGATCAAGCGAGGCAAGAATACCGATGTTTCCCATTTTGGGACTCTCTGGCGAAGAATCGCAGTCGCAATCTACTGAAAGATTATTTGCCACGCTTATATAGAGTATATTTTCTCCGCAATGATCAATTATCGCCTTTGCTGCCTCTGCCATTGATTCCAAAAAATCGTCTTGTGCTGGATTGCCCCAATCGGTGGTGCTTATTCCGGCCGAGTGGATATATCGTTTGCCATTTGCCGAGGCAATACCGATAGCGATGTTTTTGATCGCTCCTCCGAAACCACCCATGGTATGCCCTTTGAAATGGGAAAGTACAATGATAAAATCATAGTCAAGAAAGGCTTTTCCCACAATGTCGTGCTTCAAGTGCTTGCATCCTTGCAAAGGCAGTTCTGTTTCACCTTCGGCATCCATAATGACAACCGGAGCAATGGATGTAAAACCATGTTCCTCGGTTGCTTTCAAATGTTCGGCGGTAGATGAACGTCTGCCACCATAGGCCGTATTGCACTCCACGATAGTGCCATTTACATTTTGGACAAGGGCCTTTATCAGTTGTGGGTCAAGGAAGTTGTGTCCCCCGGGTTCTCCGGTAGAAACTTTAATGGCCACCTTTCCTTTGGCCTCACGTCCTAATGCTTCGTAAATCTTTACAAGGTTCTCCGAGGAAATCTCCTTAAACATATAGACCTTCGGCACTTTGCCTGAGTAGGTCGATGTTTGTCCGTCATTTTCCTCTTGAGGCGCTTTTTGTGCCCGAACACAACTTATTGTTGTCAGCATCAATAATATAGACAACACAGAAGTAAAGACGTTTTTTGTCATTGTTTTCATCATTTAAAATTAATATTGCCCTGTCGACGGGATTAAGGGTTAAGAAAAAATTTATATAAAGAACTGAATTTAAGTCGCAAATGCAACTTCGTTTAGAAGTTATCAATTCAAAAATCGGATGCAAAGATACGACATATTTTTTGAATAGGAGAAAAATAATTCAATCTTTTCTAGGACGAGTGTTCAGCGGTGGTCTGGCTGTGGGTAGCAAATCTTTCGCCTAGGGTTTGGAAATCATTTCTTGGATGTATTGGCGGTAGCTGAACTTAGGTGAAACAATATCTTATTCATTAATTTTGTAATGCATCTTCTGATCTATTCTATCTCTATCGTGGCTTGTTGCTGCAACCATTTATCATGTATATAGGTCGTTTTTTTTTATCCTAGTTCATTCATAGAGCGTGTACTGGGTGTGCGTAGAGTGTGCTTCGGAGCTCTCCGCCTTATTCTCGACCTATAGATGCACTATTTACTACTTGGGTGCAGCGTCACTTGGGTGCAGCGTCGATTTATTATATTTTTACCTTAATTTTCAAAAAAACGTCGCCATTTCATAAAAAATCATTATCTTTGCAGTCTCAATAAAGGAGCGTTTTCCGCACTTTCTTGCAGTTATAGCGCACGCTATTGTTTTGTCTTTTAATGATTTAAATACACTTACATAGTATATGCAACAAAGTAAAGTAGGACTAGATTTCACCAAAGTAGAGCATGCACGCGATGTGGCCCGTCGTATTGCAGGACAGGTACAGGACTTCGTAAAGGACTATACCACCGTGGCGTCGGAACGCACCGTATGCCGCCTCCTGGGCATCGACGGCGTAGATGCCAGCGGCGAGGTGCCACTGCCCAACGTTGTCGTCAATGAACTGAAAAGCAAGGGCGTGCTGGGATATGGAGCCGCCTTCTTCCTAGGCAACTGTGTCTTGGACACTGGCATGAACCCCCAGCAGATTGCGGAAGCAATGGAGCAGGGCAAACTGGATATAACCACTTATGCGAAACACTGCAAGGAAAAAGCCGGCAAGGCTATAGCGCCATACGTAGAGACTGCAATAGAGAGAGTGCGCAGCAAGCGCAAACGCCGCGAGCATTACATCGATACTATCGGCGAAGGCAAGAGGCCTTATCTCTACATCATCGTTGCCACCGGCAATATCTACGAGGATGTGGTGCAGGCGCAGGCGGGTGCACGCCAAGGTGCCGACATCATCGCAGTGATACGCACCACAGGCCAGAGTCTGCTGGACTACGTGCCCTATGGCGCCACAACAGAAGGCTTCGGCGGCACTTTCGCCACACAGGAAAACTTCCGCATCATGCGCAAAGCCTTGGACGAGGTGGGCGAGGAGGTGCACCGCTACATACGCCTCTGCAACTACTGCAGCGGTCTCTGCATGCCCGAAATTGCAGCAATGGGCGCTCTGGAAGGCCTGGACGTGATGTTAAACGACGCTCTCTACGGCATTCTGTTCCGCGACATCAATATGCAGCGTACACTGATAGACCAGTACTTCAGCCGCGTAATCAACGGCTTTGCAGGTGTAATAATCAACACTGGCGAGGACAATTATCTTACCACCGCCGATGCCTACGATGAGGCACACACCGTGTTGGCAAGTGACTTCATCAACGAACAGCTGGCATTGGCAGCCGGACTGCCAGAGGAGCAGCAGGGACTGGGACACGCCTTCGAAATGGACCCTATGCTCACCAATGGCTTCCTCTACGAACTGGCACAGGCACAGATGCTGCGCGAGATTTTCCCCAAAGCACCGTTGAAGTATATGCCTCCCACCAAATTCATGACCGGCAACATATTCCGCGGTCACATCCAAGATGCCCTGTTCAACATTATAGGCAACTGGACGCACCAAGGCCTGCAGTTGCTGGGTATGCCCACCGAGGCCATCCACACGCCCTTTATGAGCGACCGCTACCTCTCTATAGAAAATGCCAGTTACATCTTCAACAACATGCGGGACATCGGCGAAGAAGTGGAGTTCAAGGACGGCGGCATCATCAAGACACGCTCCCAGAAGGTGCTGAACGATGCCACAGCGCTGCTGGAGAACATGGAAAGCGAAGGGCTCTTCAGCGCACTGGAGAAAGGCATCTTTGCCGACGTGAAACGTCCCAAGAATGGCGGCAAAGGCCTCGACGGCGTTTCTCTGAAAGACGAAGAACATTATTTTAATCCATTTATCCCTCTCATGAAGGGCAAAAAATAAAGGAAGGCATCATGTCAGAAGGACTATATTCAATGGAGGCAAAGGATTTCGACAAAACCCTTGACCTCAGAAAGATAAAACCCTACGGGGACACAATGAACGACGGCAAGATACAGTTCAGCTTCACCTTGCCGGTAGACGACAGCGATGAAGCGGTGGAGGCTGCCAAGCAGCTGCTGAAGAAGATGGGTATGGATAACCCCCTGGTGGTGTACCACCACGCCCTCACCAAAGGTTTCACATTCTTCAACTGCTATGGCAGCTGCCAGCACACCGTAGACTTCACCGCCATCCACGTGCCCAAAGTGGACACCACCAAGATGGACATGAAGGAGACGGACGACTATATCCGCGAACACATAGGACGCAAGATCGTGGTGGTAGGTGCTAGCACCGGTACCGACGCACACACCGTGGGCATCGATGCCATCATGAACATGAAAGGCTATGCCGGTCATTATGGCCTGGAGCGCTACGACATGATAGACGCCTACAACCTTGGCAGCCAAGTCCCCAACGACGAGTTCATCGCCAAAGCCGTAGAACTGCATGCCGACGCACTGCTGGTGAGCCAGACGGTGACGCAGAAGGATGTCCACATCAAGAATATGACCGAGTTCGTTGAGATGATGGAAGCCGAAGGTCTGCGCGACAAGATGATATGCTGCTGTGGCGGTGCCCGTATCAGCCACGAACTGGCCAAGGAGCTTGGCTTTGATGCCGGCTTTGGCACTGGCACCTATGCCGACGATGTCGCTTCCTTTGTCGCCGAAGAGATGGTGAAACGCGGCATGAAGTAATGCCTGAACTCATAAGGGTTAGGGTAAAACCTTATGAGCACCATGAGATTTTGTAACATATAAACTAATAAACATTTTTCATATCATGGAAAAAAGCGAAATTAAACCCTTCATCGCCCGTCGTGCTGCTAAAGAAATGCACGATGGTGACGTCGTAAACCTGGGTATTGGTTTGCCTACCCTAATCCCTAACTACCTTCCCGAAGGCGTGCAGGTGATACTGCAAAGCGAGAATGGCATGATAGGCATGGGTCCCACCCCCGAAGAGGGAAAAGAAGATCCTTGGTTCATCAATGCTGGCGGCGGCTTTGTCACTCACGAGCCTGGTGCCAGTACTTTCGACAGCGCTTTCTCCTTCGGCATCATCCGTGGCGGACATGTGGACGTAAGCGTGCTGGGTGCTATGCAGGTGGATGAGAACGGCGACCTTGCCAACTGGATGATACCTGGCAAGAAGACCCCTGGCATGGGTGGCGCCATGGATCTGCTGGTAGGTGCCAAGCGCGTGATTCTCACTATGGAACACACTGCTAAGGGCAGTCCCAAGATTCTGAAGAAATGCACCTTGCCCCTCACCGCCAAAGGTCAGGTGAACATGATTATCACCGAGATGGGCGTGATGACTATCACACCCAAGGGCATAGAACTCGTGGAGATAAACCCCGAGTTCACGGTGGATCAGGTGCAGGCAGCCACGGAGGCTATGCTGATTGTCAGCTCGGACCTCAAGAGCATGGTTTAATGCACCATGTCCTGTAATGAGTCGCGTACTATGAGCCGTGTGGGGCATGCAACGCCGACGCACGGCTCTTTGTGCGATGCTCACGCCATGCAATAAATATCTATCCTTATATTCTATTACTATTACTATGAAGAACTTTCTGTTATTTGCAGCAGCGGTGCTGGGCATGACGGCAATGTATGCCTCCAACGACGGCATCCGTACGCAGGCAGCACCGCCACGTAACGGTTTCCACATCACGCTGGCATCCGCCACATTAACGGAACAGCCGCCTCACGTGGAATTCAAATACTACGGCTTCTATGGTATTGTGGACTTCTGCTATTTCACCAACTTTAACGACAATGCAGAGATGAGCAACCTAGCCGTGAAGGACAAGTTTTCCTTGATGGGCCTCACTGCCATTGCTGGATTTCAATGGCGTCACACCAGCGCGTTGGGACTGGGATTTTCGTACCTCAACGACCAAACAGGCTCCTTCTCGCAAATTCCTGTTTTCCTGGATTATCGCTGTCATTTCTTGCGCAACCGCGTTACCCCTTATATCGCAGGACAATTAGGATGGAGCATACCTCTCCATACGGTGAACAGCGGCAACAACTGGATAAAAATCAACAAAGGCGGCGTAGCCTTTGGAACTGAAGTGGGAGCACGCATAGCCATAAATCCACGTTTCGGCATCAACGTATATGTAGGATATCAGCTTATCCACTTAAGGGAAGTGGAACGCAGTGCCGCCAACATGAATCCCAGTTTCTGGCATTATTCCTTGAATCCCGAGACGGGTGTGCAGATACCCGACGAAGATCTGAACCGTGCCGCACAGAATATGCCGGAAAATTACCATTGCATAAAAGCAGGCATAGGCTTCTGCTTTTGATAATTAAGCCATAACAATATAGTTTTTTATCCGTCAGCCACATATTTTTTATTTTTATATGAAGAAAGACTTTGCCATCCTTCTCGTCCTGCTGGTGTCGCTGAGCAGCGCCATGGCACAGCGCCACAAAAAAACAAGCAACGAGACTGCGTTGCCAATATGGCAGGATGTCGAGGTTACGTCACAAGGTGCCGTGTATCCCCATGCTAACGTTATCCCCTACAGCAACGAGAACGGCATAGAGAAATGGGCATATAGCCAGTCGAGTTATTGTGTGAACCTCAATGGCGATTGGCAGTTGGATGTGCAAAACAATGTGAACGGTGCTCCTGACGTTACCACCAAGGAGTTCTCGGCTGACGGATGGCGCACGGTACAGGAACCCTCGCAAAGATGGATGAGCAGTGGCAAAGTGGTGAGAAGCAACGTAATAGACAACCCCGACAAACTGCCGCTGCAAGGCAACTGCGTGGGTACTTACTTGCGCACTTTCAAGGCATCTCGCAACTGGGGCAACTACCAGCAGTTCTTGCGCCTGCGTGTCAATGGCTCCTATTGCCTATATGTCAACGGCAAGTATGTGGGCTACAGTCAGGATAGCCGCATGTATAGCGAGTTCAATGTCACTGAATTTGTGGCACCGGGACGCGATAATACCATCGCCATACAAGTGTTCTCGTCCGCAATCAATCAGCTGATGGAAATGAACGGCGACAGGAAGCTCAATGGCATAAACGGCGACGTGCAGATGATACTGAAAAACCGCGTGTGCGTGACCGATTATAACATCCGCGCCGACTACAATGCCCACCGCAAGGCCGCCAATCTGCAAATCAATATCGACGTAGCCAACGTAGGCCGCAAGGGGCAGTATTACGTGGAGGTGGAACTGTGGACACCCCAGGGCAAGTTGTACGATAAGATGGGCAAATGGGCCGTCTTTGACAAGAAAAACCGCCTCACCCTCACGTTGCAGCAAGACTTTATGACACCCCAGCCCTGGACAGCAGAATCTCCGAGCCTCTATTCCTGTGTCATCAGACTCAGGAACGAGGATATGGAGGCACTGGAAGTGGTAGGATCACGCTTCGGCTTCCGTACCGCAGAAGTGAAGGACGGCCTGCTGCTCGTAAATGGCAGCCCTGTGAAGCTGAGAGGTGTCAATTACAGCAACTACAACAAAGCCGTGGCCGGCGGCATGCTGTCGCGTGAGCGCATACGGCAAGACCTGCTTACAATGAAGCAGAACAACATCAATGCAGTTCATACCACTATCTATTCCCCCGCTGACGAATATTTCTATGAACTGTGCGACGAATATGGCATCTACGTTCTTTGTGACGCAAACCTCGCACCTTTCTCACAGAAGAGCAGCGCCATTGCCACCGATGCCAACTACGAGAGCCAGTTCGTGTGGCGCATGGAGAATATGTATGAGCAACTGAAGAATCACACCAGCATCATCGCCTGGAGCTTGGGCGGAGGACAAGACAACGGTGTGAACATGGAAGCCGCCTACCGGACTCTGCGTCAAAAGGATATGGCACGACCCGTGGTGTATGCTGGCGCACAGTATTCCGACAACACTGACATTATCTGTGCCACGAACAGTACAGTGGACGACCTTAAGGCCTTCGTGGCCAAGCATCACACACGGCCGCTGTTGCTCATCAGCTATGGCAGTGCACAAGGCAACAACTTGGGCGGAATGGAACCTGTGTGGAAGACTGTACGCGGCAACATCGCCTTGCAGGGTGGTTTCTTCGGCAGCTGGAACCCTGTAACCTATTACGACCAAAACACGTGTAAGGATATCAACGTGGCGGGTTTGCTGCGCACCGATGGTACGGCGATGCCATACCTTACCGAGTTGCGCAACATCTATCGTCCTTTTGAGGTGCAATTGGTGCGCATGGCACAGGATCACGGCGAGTTTGCCGTCACTAATTATCTGGACTTCCTCACACTACACGACTACATACTAGAATACACCATCTATTCCAACCTCAAGCCGCGCATCATCAGCGGAGAGGTGGAGGTGGATCTGGCCCCTGGAGAGACTAAGAATTTCAAACTCAAGGTCCCCAGACTGACACTTTACGCCGGAGAGGAGCTCTTCATTCGTTTCACTGTGCGGCAGCGCCTGGAGAATGCTGGAATCAAGCGCGGGACACAACTGGCAGTGGTAGAATACCCGCTGCCGAAGCACGAAGTGGCACGGGAACCCCAGCCAGATTATGCTAGGACATCACTAGTAGTGGAAGAGACAGGCACGGATGGACAGAAACACGAAATTCACATCAGCAATCCCAACGTTGCACTGGTATATAATCTGGACATGGCCGCCATCGTGAGCTATAAATATAAAGATGTAGACTTGATAGTGGACACCCCGCGTCTCAACTTCTGGCGTGCCGCCACCGATAACGACCTTATGGATCGCAACGGCAGCCGCCAGTGGCAGCACTTAAACTCAGAGCTGCTAAGGAAAGAAGTGGTGTCAACCAACTACCGGCAACTGGACGAGTCTACCGTGTGCATCGACGCGATGCTGCGCTATCTGGATGCCAACGACAATCTGCTATTCGATATCAAGCAGAGTGTGGTGGTACTGTACAGCGGCGATGTGCTGATAGACAACGAAGTGGTGGCAAGTGAGCATGTGAAAACGCTCTCCAAGGTGGGTATGCAATTTCGCGTGGCGGCATACGACACTGTCAACTGGATGGGACTGGAGGAGGAAAGCTATGCCGACCGCCGCCAAGGCGTGATGATGGGAACTTACCACCGTCCCATTGACGATATGTTCTTCGTATACGACCGCCCCCAGGAGGCTGGCAACCGCGCAGGCATATACTGGCTGTCGCTGACCAAAGGCTCCACAGGCCTCTTCATAGACATGCTCGACACCAACTTTAATTTCAGCATCTATCCTTACAGTGACAAGCAACTTGCTGGTATCAGCGATGCCGCCGACCTCAAACGGCAGAAGAATTATACACTCAATGTGGACTACCGCCAGGCGGCCATAGGCAGTGCCACCGCTGGCATCCCTGTCTGTGACGATATGTTGATCGCAAACAAGAATTATCATTTTTGTATACACCTGCGAGGCTACGACACCTATGACTACGCCGAACAGGATTTCCGCCGTGTGCTGTACCCAGAAGTGAAGAGCAGCGTGTTGCCCATGCCCGTTATTGCCAAAAACCGCGAGCGGTTCGATGGATCGATGCAGATCACCCTCAGCAGCGCTACGTCGCAAGCGGCCATCCATTATACGCTGGATGGAACCACCCCCACAATGGAGTCGCCCATCTACAAGAAGCCCTTCATCATTAACGGCTCCACCGTCGTCAAGGCCCGTGTTTTCAAAAAGGGTGCTACGCCGTCGTTCACAGCCACGGCACGTTACAACTTCGACTATATCACCAAGGCCACCTTCACCCATGATGCCAACACGCCCTACAACTACGATCAGGCCACCCTGCTGTTTGATGCCATGACTGGCGACCTTAACGACCTTGGTAACGGTTGGTTGGGATTCAGTGGCAACGACATGGAAGTGGTGTTTGATCTCAGCAAGAGCATCGAGTTGCAGGATGTGGAGATGCATTTTGCACATATCCCAGACGCGTGGGCTTTTGCTCCTACCCACGTCTACGTCAGTGTGAGCAGCGACGGCACGGACTTCGGCACACCAATAGCAGCTAAGATTACCTACGATCCCGCCGACGAGGCCATGAATAATCCTCAGAAGGTGACTCTACACGTGAACGTGGGATGTAAGGATGTGCACTTCGTGAAAGTGCTTGCCACCAACCTTGGCAAAATACCCGTGTGGCACAAAGCCAAAGGGCTCAAGCCCTGGATAATGATAGACGAGGTGATGCTTAACGAGGCGATAAAGTAAAGGCAGGGAGTGGAAGATTTCTATTCGCGAACGGAAATGCTTCTGGGAGCTGAGGCTACTCAGAAACTGCGACAGACACACGTGCTGGTTGTAGGTCTGGGCGGTGTGGGAGGCTATGCTGCCGAGATGTTGTGCCGCAGCGGCATAGGAAGCCTCACCATTGTGGACAATGATGTTGTAACGCCGTCGAACATT
>CAMURW010000006.1 GCA_947097635.1 uncultured Bacteroidales bacterium | reverse complement strand
CACCACCTGCGCGGGCACGGTATCCAGCAGTATGTAGTCGTAACGTTTCTCCAGCTCCGCTATCAGGGTGTCCAGCCTGTTTGTCAGCAACAACTGGGTAGCGTTAGGCGGCACCTTCTCGCAGACGATGTAGTCAAGGTTTTCGCTGGCTTCGCTGTGGGTGATGATATTGTCGATACTGTCTTCCTGGCCCAGCAGGTAATGGATAATACCCATGCGATTGTGTCTGTCTATGGTCTTGGAAGTACTGCGTTTGCGCAGGTCCAGGTCCACCAAGCAGGTCTTTTTGCCCAGGTACGCCAGCGACAGTGCCAAGTTGGTGCAAATGTAGGATTTGCCTTCACCGGGGATGGTGGATACGAACTGCACCACCTTGTCGTCGGGGCCTTGCAGGAAGAAAGGAAGGTTGCTATGCAGGATGCGGAAGGCTTCGGTGATAATGTCGTTACCCGTGGCTGTGACAATGATATCGTCGTTGGCACGTTCCTCCGGTTTGTCGGGCAGTTCGCCTAAGATAGGTACGTCCATTGCCCTTTCCACTTCTGTACGACTACGCACCTTATTGTTGAAGAAGTTGATGCAGAACATCACCGCTGCGGGGATAGCGAGACCCAGGACAAGACCTATGACAGCATACATCACCAGGTTGGGCGTCACCTTCACGCGGTCGGCTTTTTCCACCACCTTGGCATTAGCCACAGCTGCAGCCAGGTTTAGCGCTGTCTCTTCGCGCTTATTCAGCAAGTAGAGATACAGTTCCTCCTTGATTTTCTGCTGACGGCTCACTTCCGTAACTGCTTTTGTCTGTGTAGGCATATCGGTAATCTGCCGCTGCGCCTTGGCCTCCTGGTTGCGGGCATTCTTCAGGCGTATGTTGGTGGAGCGTACCAAGTTGTTGATAGATTCCACGATAGCGTTGCGCGTGGCTGCCAGTTCGTTTTTGGTGTTCACCAGGGTGGGGTTGTTGGCACCTGCGGAAGTCTTCAGCTTCTGATAGCTGAGCATCTGCTTGTTGTAAGTAGAAATCATGTTCTGAATGCCGGGGTCGCTCACCGCCACGTTGGCAGGGATTAGGTCTTCGTTGTTGGTGGGGTCGGTGATGTAGTCCTTGATGTAGTTCACCAGCGTCAGTTCCGTCTCTATCTGCACCACCTCCTCGTTGTAGCGTGTGCCCGTCTGCAGCAGTGTGCTACTGGCGGAGGTGAGATCTGGCAAGCGGCTGCTTTTCTGCAGTTGCTCCACCTGTGCGTCCACCACATTCAGTTCTCCGCTAATCAGTGCGATACGGTCGTCGATGAAATGCTCCGTCTTCTGAGCCACCTTGTTCTTGTCCAGTATCACGTCCTCGTTGTATGCCACAATCAGCGTGTCCAGCACATCTTTGGCACGCTGCTCGTTGCCGTCGGTGTAGCCCAGGGTGATGATGTTGGCAATCTTGTTGGCACGTTCTGCCGTGAGACGTTTCTGCATACTTTTGGCCACGCTGTACAGAGGAGTATACGCCAGCGTGAGTTTCACCCCTTTGTCCGTCTTCTCGTTGAAGGCTTTGGTTTTCTCCACGCTGAAGGTCAAAGCCTCGGAGATACGCACTATCTGATTGTAGTCGGCTGTCTTCCAGACTCCCTTGACGTCGTCGTTGTTCACCCGCAGCAGACGGTATTCATAATGGTTGTTCTCTAGGTCTTTGGCTTCTATCACCACGGGGACCTCCCCCGTTTCCACGTCGCGGTTGAAGACATTCAACTCCAAAGGTGCGTCGCCATAGTAACTCTGCTTATTGAACACGCTTTGTCTGGAGCAGCTGGAAGTAAGGTTCAGACGTTCTGCCACTTGCATCAGCAGAGGGGATGACCTAATAATATAAATCTCGTCTTCCAGCGTCATGCCTTCGTTGGTGATACCCATCTGGCTGAACACGGCATCCATGCTTTTGGCCATCGCGCCGTTACCTTTCTTCTCGTTGTCCCGCACCAGGATGGTAGCTTGCTCCTGGAAGGATTTTGCCCTGCTCTTGTAGACGAATGCCGTCACCACCAGGCATAAGAACACGCTAATGGCGAACCAGTACCAGTTGTTGAGGACGATAAAGATAAGTTGCCTGATGTCCAAACTGTTCTCGTTGTCATTCTGCGTCTGCATAGATTGAATGTTATAGTTTTGTATGTTGTAGCTATTATTATCCATAATAATTTGATACTTCGCTGCGGATGTGTTGCTAGAAGATGATGTGGGCATCGAAATTAATGTCTCTCGTAGTACTGAGACATAATGATGTAGTAAATGATGGATGTGGCCACACTTACTATGCTGACAGCCGTGCTTACATAGGTAAGTGTGGTGAGGTCCTGTTGTGCCAAACGCTTACGCTTCTTGTTGGGTTCCACGAACACCACGTCGTTCTGGTGCAGGTAGTAGTAAGGCGAATTGAAGACTTCCTTGCTAGTGAGGTCCACGCGGCCGATGGTACGCTGGCCGTTTTCCTCACGCACCACGCTGACGTTGGCGCGTTGGCCATAGATGGTAAGGTCGCCGCTCATGGACAGAGCCTCGAAAATGGTGAGACGTTCGCCGTCCACTACCAACTGGCCAGGCTTGTTTACTTCACCCAGTACGCTCACTTTGAAGTTCATCAGCTTCACAGTGACACGGGGATCCTTGATATGCCCTTCGGAGACTAAGCGGTTCTCAATGTACTTCGCCAGCTCGTCGTGTGTCATTCCCAGCACGTGCAGTTTCCCCAGCACGGGGAACATGATGGCCCCCTCTGCGTTCACCAGATAGCCTGTCACCGCCTGGCTGCCGTTTCCGGGGTTGATGGCCACGCCATCCACCACAGCAATCTTGTTGGTCTCTTGGTTATATTGCTTCGTGCTCTCCGGAGTCTCGCTCTCCACGTAGATGCACAGCAGGTCATTGCTTTGAATGCCTTTGGAGAACAGAGCCTGAAAAGTGGCAACGCTATCGCGCGAAGCATCTTTGAAGTATGCCAATTCTTCGGTGGTGCGGCAGGAAGCAAAGAGTAAAACCGCCGTTATGGGCAACAGGATACGTTGTAAACGCATATATTTTTTATATATAATTTTTGTTCGGCTATTTGGTGCAAAAAACTTATACTCAGTTCCTTTATCCACAATTTCAGCGATATTGATGAGGAATTCGAGTGGCACAAAAATACATAAAAAACTTTACGTAGAAGAAAAAAATTGACGACAGGGCTATTTTTTCTTCATATGTATCAAACTTTGTGTACTTTTGCAATCCCGCTCAATGGCACACAGGCAATAGCCATCGTGCTTACTATGAAAGGAAAACATAGATTATAGATTATGGAAGCATTCATATTGGCAGCTGGACTGGGAACACGCCTACGCCCCCTCACAAACGACAGGCCAAAGGCCCTGGTGGCTGTGGACGGCACCACGCTGCTGGAACTGGCCATTTGCCGCGTAACAAAGGCCGGCGCAAAGCATGTTGTCGTCAATGTGCACCATTTCGCCAGCACGATGAAAACGTTCCTACTACGGCGTTCCTGGCCCATCCCTGTGGACATCTCGGACGAAAGCCCGCTGCTGTTGGACACCGGAGGGGCCTTGAGACATGCCAGGGGGCTGTTTCGTGGCCAAGGACCTATACTGGTGTACAATGTGGACGTGCTGTCCACCTTTTCCATCGAGGAAATGCTGCGGAAGCACGAGCAGGGTCACGCACTGGCTACCTTGGCCGTAAGCGACAGGGAGACCTGCCGCAAGCTGCTGTTCAACGAAGAAGGGCAACTGGCGGGATGGAAAAACCACGACAATGGCGAGGAGATAATAGTAAAGACGGCAAACTCCGCAGTTTCCAAGAACCCCACCTTGACAGAGAGAGCCTTCAGCGGCATCTCCTTCGTGTCGCCCAGGTTGATGTCCCTGCTTCCCCCAGACGACAGACCCTACCCCGCCATCCCTGAATATCTGCGTCTTGCAGAACATCATCGCATACAAGCCTACGAACATCCAGCCTCGCAGTGGCTGGACGTCGGCAAACCAGAGACGCTACCCTGGGCTACAGCATTTTTGAACAGAACCTCACAATCCTGACGATATGAAAACTTTTCTCCACGAAGTAGCACAGCAACTGATCGCCGAGAATCCCTCGGGACTGGAACAGGTGCTGGTGGTCTTCAACAACCGCCGCCCTTCCCTGTTCCTCAAGCGTGAAATCATCGCGCTGGAGCAGGGGCGCGGCACCTCGTCGTTCTTCCTACCCCGAATGATGGGCATGGACGACCTGGTGAACCTGCTTTCGCCACTGAAAATAACAGCGAACGAATTTCTGCTGTTCGAACTCTACGACATTCAGCAGCAACTGCTTGCAGACCAGCCGGAGAATCCTCACCATAACGAGACTTTCGAAGACTTCCTCTCCTTCGGCGAGATGATGTTGGGCGACTTCAGCGAGCTGGACCACTATCAGGTAGATGCCCGAAAACTGTTTCTCAACCTCAAGGATACCAAGGACATAGAGCAATGGGGACTGGGACGCGAACCCCTCACTGCGATGCAGAAAAACTACCTGCAGTTCTATCAGAACCTGCTGACCTACTACACACGCCTACAAGAGCGGCTCACCAAGCAAGGGCGCGCCTACGGCGGCATGGCTTACAGGCAGGTGGCGCAACAGGCCGAGCAACTGACCACACGGCTGCCCTACCGCCGCGTCTATTTCGTGGGGTTCAGCATCGTGTCGCCCTGCGAGCGCGACATTATCTTGGCCTGTGTGAAACACCGCGACGGGAGAATCATTGCAGACGGCGACGACTACTACGTCGCGAACCCCTGGCAGGAAGCTGGGCAACATCTGCGCCAGCTGCACGAGATGGTAAAACCACGGAACCGCACAGGAGTGATAACTCCATCAACCACAAATGATTATCCTCTTCACTTAACCCAGAGGCATCACAAGATTACATTGGTGAAATGCCCCGAGAGTCTGATGCAGACCAAATACGCCGGCACAAAGTTGCGCCAGTTGGTAAGAAAACGTCACCTGCGCAAACACGGCAACAGCGCACAGGACACCGCCGTGGTGCTGGCAAACGAACAACTGCTGCTGCCCGTGCTCAACTCGCTGCCACGGCAGGTGCTGAAAGCCAACGTCACCATGGGTCTGCCCTTCAACCTCTCCAGCGCCTACGGCTTGCTGCTGCACATCCTTCAACTCTACAAAGGGCTGCACGGAAACAAATGCTACCACCGCGACCTGGTGAGCCTGCTCTCCAACCCATTGCTGCAACTGCTGACGAACAAGCAAGGCATGCAATCCGCGGCACAGGACTATCTGGCAAAGAACCAGCTAGTTTATCTGTCGGAAGCACAAATCGGCGAGATGTTCAAGACACTGAGAGTAAACTACGACACCGTAGCCTTCATTTTCGAACCCATGGGTAAGAAAACGATTTCGGAAGAGAAACCGAGAAATGCACCCTTTTCTCCCTCAAATTTCCTGTCCGTCGCCAAGAGAATCATCATTGCGCTGACACAAGGAGAACAGGCGCCGCAACAAGAAAAAGGCAAGGCGAAAGGCAACGACACCCACACCTCCGCAAGACTTCCTCTCGTTTACAGCAACGAAGAACGCCAGTCGCTGGCAGCAGCCTACGAGATAGTAGAGTATCTGGAGCAGCTGCAGCAGAGGTACACCCGCCTGCACTCATTGCCTACGCTGGAGAAACTATACAACCGTCTGGCACGCCGCCACAACGTGGCCTTCTATGGCGAGCCCCTGCAGGGGCTGCAGATACTTGGCGTGCTGGAGACGCGCTGCCTGGACTTCCGCAACATCATTGTCTTGGGTGCAAACGAGGGCATCATTCCCAGCGGGCGCACACCCAATACGCTCATCCCCATGTCGCTAAAACACGCCTTCGGCATCCCTACCTATGCCGACAACGATGCCGTTTATGCCTACCACTTCTACCGTATGCTGCAACGTTGCGGCAACGCGACGCTAGTGTACCACACACAGACCACAGGCAGCGGCAAAGGCGAACCCAGCCGTTTTCTGCTGCAGATCCAGGCAGAGATGGCATCCTCCTGCCATCGCCTGCAACTCAGCAGACAATCGTTGAAAGTAAGTAGCCGCAGACAAGAAGCCTGCCCGCAGACGTGTGCGGAGAAAACACCGGCGGTGATGCAGCTGCTACAGGAGAAAGCCCAGGCGGGCTTTTCACCATCGGCGTTAAACACTTATCGCAACTGCCCCCTGCAATTTTATCGCAACTACGTGCTACACGTGGGGGAGGAAAACGACGTGGAAGAGAGCATCGACTCGTCGGAACTGGGTTCCATGGTCCACGAGGTGCTGTGCGACATATACAAGCAGGACAACGATGGTCATATCAGGCAAAGCACGTTGCAGGAGGCACGGGACAACGTAGAGCAAAGAGTGGACGACATCTTTGCAAGCAAATTCAAAAAGGGACGCAGCGAAGAGGGGCTGAACCATTACTATCGCGCCGTGGCAAAAAAGCAGGTGTCGCAGCTGCTGGCACGCGAGATAGCGTTCCTAAAAAAGGGAGGCAGTATATTCCTGCTGCAGGCAGAAGAAGAGCTTTCGGCGACGCTGAAGCTACACAACGGGCAGCAGGTGAATATAAAAGGCCGCGTAGACCGCATAGACCAAATCGACGACGGCAAGGGCAACAGCACCACGCGGGTGATAGACTACAAAACAGGAAGCGTAGCAACGAAAGATCTGGCGTTCGCCAACACCAACAAGAAGGGAGAGGTAATCGCAAAACGTCCGTCGGACAAATGGTGGCAAGTGATGACCTACGCCTGGTTATATACACGAAAGCATCCCCTACCTACAGCACTGGTCAGCGGCATTTACTCCTTGGGCAACCTGCGCGAAGAGTTCCTCAAGGCCACCTGGAACGAACAAGAAGAAATAACTCCTACGCATCTGCAGACCTTCGAAGAACAGCTCACCACCCTGCTGGACGAAATCATGGACGCCGACACCCCTTTCACCAGAACAGACACCACCCAACACTGCAACTACTGCCCCTACGCCCCCATCTGCAACCGTCCCTCCGTGAAAAAGTAGCGCAAAAGAGTAAAGAAGAAAGGAAACGCAACGCCGACACAATTAAGTCAACTTATCCGCTGGCGAACGGATTCAGCAAGCGACAGTCCGGCGGAGCTGCAGGCGACACGGAGGGCCGACGATAACAGCCAAGGATCGGTGATGGGTCGGTGATAGGTCGAGGATGGGTCGAGGATGGGTCGAAAAATTCCGACACACTCCCGAAGCAAACAAGGCGCAGGAGCGGCAAGCAAGGGACGCGTCGCCTTCCGCAACCCAATGCATCTCATTCTCGGCAAAAGATGCATCTGCTATTCGAACTACAGGAAATAGAGCAAAACGATGTTTCAATCACAAAATTATAAAACTGCGCGGCCAGTCATGTCTGATAGTTTTACTCTGTTATTTAACCGTTTTCAAAGTGCCTGGTGAGTAAAGAAAAAAAGTAAAAAAATAGCGTCGCTTTTCTACATATCAAAAAATATATATATATTTGCAATCTGGTTTTGTGGCAGCACGGCCACCTCGCCAAGGTGCAGAACGTGCTACGTATCAAATATATATAAATTTAAGGTAATAATAAGCCTGCAATGTGCTGGCGCGCAAAAAGTAATATTTGCATGAAAAAATCGCTTTTTACCGTGATTCTCATGTCGCTGCTACTGGCTAGCTGCGGCGGCATCAACAAGATGAAAAACAAGAGCGGAAAAGTCCGCTACCAGGCCACTCCCAATCCAGTGGAGACACGCGACGACAAAGTGGTGGTGAAATTCGTGGGACAGTTCCCCGAGAAATACTTCGCCAAGAACGCCGCTGTGTTCATACAGCCCGTCTTCTCCTGGGAAGGCGGCAGCATCCCCTTGGATCCCATCACGCTGAAAGGCGAAAACGTTAACGGCGAAGGCATCGTGATAAACCACGAACTGGGAGGACGTTTCACCTATCAGGACGAACTGGACTTCCAGCATGGCATGGAGACGGGGCGCGTAACGCTCACACCCATAGTGTATACTGCCAAGGAGACCAACGACGAGGCCAAGTTCGCGGAAGACGTGCTACGCGACAACCACGGCAAGAAATGCAGCACGGTGCTGCTCAGCGACGGCGTGAACACCACCAGCAGCTGGGTGGACATTCGCGGCAACATCTCCATCTCCCCCGTCAACTACAACAAGACGCAGGGCGTGATTCAGACCGCCGACATCTATTTCCCCAACGGGGAGAGCAAACTGGACTGGAACTTCCAGATGAACCGCAAGTTCGACAGCCGCAACCAACTGGCCGAGCTCAAGCGCATTATGCTGGAAGAAGGACTGCCTAAACAAATCAGCATCACAGGCTGGGCCAGCCCGGAAGGCGAAGAAACCAACAACGTAGGGGTTTCCAAAAATCGCGCAGAAGTGGCTACGGAACAGATAAAACGAGTGGTAAGCGAGGTGCTGGACATCATGGCACAACGTGCCGAGATAGCCAAACGCGACATAGACTACTACAAATACACCCAGATGAAGCAAATCATCATCACCACGCGCGCCGCCGGAGAAGATTGGGTGCATTTCACGCTGATGGTGGAAGAGAGCGACCTGCAGGACAAACACGCCATTGTGAACGTCGTGGAGACGCAACAGAATCTCATCAAACGCGAGCAGATGATCAAGAATCTCAGCGAGACCTATGGCTTGCTGAAGGACGAAATATTCCCCAACCTGCGCAGGGCGCAGATAGCGCTGTATTACAGCGAAGCACGCCGCACAGACCCCGAACTGGCAAAACAAGCCAGCCTGAATCCATCCAAGCTCACCTTCGACGAACTGATGTATGCCGCTTACATCAACTACAACTACGAGACCAAGATGCAATACTACAAATGGGCCACCGAAAACCACAGCGAAGAATGGGCATCGTGGAACAACGCCGGCGCCGTGGCCTTCTATCTGGCCGACTATCCCGAAGCCGAGCGCTACCTGAACGTGGCACGCGAGATGAACCCCCACAACCCCGACATCCTCAACAACACAGGGCTGCTGTGCATGGCACAGGGCAACTATTCGCTGGCCAAATACTACCTGGAAGAAGCCATACGACAAGGCAGTACGGATGCCGAGACCAACCTCCCCATACTGAACCTGAAACAAGGCAACTACGAAGAAGCAGAGAAACAGCTGAAGAACCGCACCTGTAGCTACAACCTGGCTTTTGCACAACTGATGCAGGACGAAACAAGCAGCTGCATACGCACGCTGAACTGCTGCCTGAACCAGACCGACGATGTATATTACCTACGTGCTGTGGCTTACGCACGACTGGGAGCCAGCGAGAAGAGCAATGTGCTACAAAACCTGAAAAACGCCTGCGAAATGAACTACGACTATAAAGAACGTGCCGCCAAAGACCCCGAATTCAAAGCTTATTGGGACGACCCGCAGTTCAAAGACATCATTAAACTCTACTAATACTAAGGTTATTAGGTTATGAAAAAACAAATCCCTAACCTCATCACTCTCGGCAACCTGTTTTGCGGCGTAGTAGCTGCCAGAATGGCGGCATTCGGACGTTTTCAGGAGGCAGCAGCGTTTATACTGCTGGGCATCTTTCTGGACTTCTTCGATGGTCTGGCGGCACGGCTGCTAAAATGTGAGTCGCCGCTGGGACGCGAACTGGATTCGCTGGCCGATGCCGTTACTAGCGGTGTGGCACCGGGATTTATCCTGTTCGGGCTGCTATGGGAACATAGCACCAGCACGATAATCAAATACATAGCGTTCCTCATCCCCGTCTTTGCCGCCTATCGCCTGGCAGCGTACAACTTGGCCGACAGGCAGCATCATTCCTTCCGCGGACTGCCGGTGCCTGCCAATGCAGTGCTGTGGGCCGGCATAGGGGTGGTGAGCGACATCTGCTGGAACGAACTCTCCTTCCTGCCTTCCCTATTCAACCCCGTGGTACACTACGAAGTGTGGAGCAACCTGTTTATGGAGAACGACCTAGCCCTGGTAGTGCTGGCTGTGGTTTCCGTCCTGCTGGATTTGCTGATGGTTAGTCGTCTGCCCATGTTCTCGCTGAAATTCAAGAACCTAAAATGGAAAGGCAATGGCATTCGCTACATCTTCCTGATAGGTTGCCTGGGGCTGCTTGTCATCTTCGGCTACGCCGGCCTGCCGCTGATAATCCTGTGGTACATCATCCTCTCCTTCTGCACACAGCAGCAGACATTGGATGCGGACACCACGGTCGATGCCGACACACTAGGATAACCCCCGCCCAACACCATATCATAACCAGCGGGATGCAGCACGACAGGGGCACTAACCTCCTTGCGTATGCATCCCGCTTGCAATAAATACCTATACCTCAACAGCCTACACCTCATATACACCCCTAGGAAAACACTTAATTCCCTGTCTATGAACCCTCGCGATATTCCTATCGCCGACTACGACTACCCCCTCCCAAACGAACGCATAGCGAAATACCCACTAGCCTGGCGCGACCACAGCAAGCTGCTCGTCCTCAAGCATGGACAACTCAGCGAGGCACGGTTTTTCCACATCTCGGAAATACTGGAGTCGGGCACCATGCTGGTATTCAACAACACCAAAGTAATCCACGCCCGCCTCTTTTTCCACAAAGAGACGGGAGCCGTGATCGAGGTGTTCTGCCTAGAACCCTACCAGATGCCTGTAGCTCGGGCCTTCGAGCAACGGAATCATAGCACCTGGCACTGCTTCGTGGGCAACAACAAGCGTTGGAAAGAACCCACCCTGTCGCACAAACTCACCATAGAAGGAAAGGAGGTAACACTGCACGCCACACGACGTCAGGCCGTGGGAAACGCATGGATAATAGATTTCGACTGGGACGGCAATTTCTCGTTGGCCGAGATAATACAGGCAGCAGGCATCATTCCACTGCCCCCTTACCTGCATCGCGATGCCGAAAGCAGCGACAACGAGCGCTACCAAACCGTATATGCGCAATACGAAGGCAGCGTGGCAGCGCCCACGGCGGGTCTGCATTTCACCGATGAGGTGCTACGCAACGTGAGAAACAAGGGCATTAAGACGGAGTTCACCACCTTGCACGTGGGAGCCGGAACCTTCAAGCCAGTGAGCAGCAACACCATTGGCGAGCACGAGATGCATGTGGAAAAGGTGCAGATCACGTTCTGCAATATCGACCACATACTCTCGCACATACAATCCGCCGACAGACACCCACTAATAGCTGTCGGCACGACCACGGTCCGTACGCTGGAATCGCTGTACTGGTTCGGCGTGAAGCTGCAATACAACCCTGGGATGGAAGCCATGCATGTGCTGCAGTGGGATCCCTATGAACTTGAAAGCAAAGCCACAACGCTGCAGCAAAGCTACGAAAACATACGGCAGTGGATGCAGCGGCACAACCAACAGCATATCGAAGGTGACACACAGTTGCTGATAGCCCCCGGCTACCATTATCATGTGATAGACGGCATTATCACCAACTTCCACCAGCCCAAAAGCACACTGTTACTACTGGTTTCTGCCCTCATTGGCGACCAGTGGAAGGAATGTTATCGTTACGCTCTGGATCACGACTTTCGCTTCCTGAGCTATGGCGACAGCTGTCTGTTCATCTCCTGACGTTCCACGTCTGGAATTTGCCACAATCCACTGATTTTATGATGCGTAGAAACGACATTCAGGTTGTCCATGGATTCAAGACCGCTGTCGCCTCCCTGACAAAACTGCTCTTTCCAGACACTTGCTGCCATTGCGGAGAGCGGCTGGTGGGCGAACAGGGAAGGCTGTGCACCCGTTGCCAACTACACCTGCCTGTAACAGACTATGCCGTAAGAGAAAACAACGTTGCGGAACAACGTCTGGCAGGGCGCATACCTTTTGTTGCTGCCACCTCGTACCTCACTTTCATCCACGGCAACGTCACGCAGAGCATCATCCATAGCATCAAATACCGCAACAGCACAGAACTGGCTCGCATAGCCGGCAACTGGCTGGGCGCTTCAATGCAGGAAAGCGACCGTTTCAACGACGTAGACATCATAGTACCAGTACCCTTGCATCGCAGGAAACAACGCCGAAGAGGCTATAACCAAAGTATCCTTATCTGCCACGGCATTGTCGAGACATTCCCACATCCTGTCATGGAAGACTGCCTGATACGCCATACCTACACCTCCACCCAGACCCACCTCTCACGTAGCGAGCGTTCGGAGAACATGAAAGGCGTCTTCTCGCTACAAAACGCTCACAAACTGGATAATAAACATATCCTGCTGGTGGATGACGTCCTCACAACAGGGGCTACTATCGAAGCCTGCTGGAGCGCGCTGAAAAAGATTCAGGGTGTCAAAATCAGCGTTGCCACCCTTGCTATCGCCAGCGACGTATGACACAAAGGAAACATTTTTTTCAACTTTTTCTCCGTCCGTGATGTTTTTTTTCTTATTTTTGAAAGTTCTTTGCGAGTAGTCACAAAACCACAAATAACATAGTTCTCAGACATTTATACGAGTATTAATGACGCAATAAATAATGAAATACAACAGAATCCTTTTAAAACTGAGCGGCGAATCGCTCATGGGCGACCAAAGTTATGGTATCTCTCCCAGGATGCTGGAGCAATACGGAAACGACATCAAGCTGGTTGTGGACAAAGGCATACAAGTAGCTATTGTCATCGGCGGCGGCAATATCTTCCGCGGCATCAGCGGCACCGCACAAGGCATGGACCGTGTGCAAGGCGATTACATGGGCATGCTAGCCACGCTTATCAACAGCATGGCTCTGCAGCAGGAGTTGGAGAAACAAGGCATGCGCACAGAGCTGCTGAGTGGGCTGGCCATAGAGCCTATCTGCAAGGAGATGAGCCATCGCAGAGCCATAGAAGCGATGAAGGACGGCAAGGTAGTGGTGATAGGAGGCGGCAGCAGAGAACCCTTCTTCACCACAGACACCGCCAGCGCACTGCGTGCCATGGAAATCAAAGCCGATGCCATCCTCAAAGGCACACGCGTGGACGGCATCTACAGCGCCGACCCCGAGAAAGACCCCACTGCCACCAGGTTCACCGAAATTTCCTTCTCGGAATGCCTCAGCAAGAAACTGAAAGTGATGGACCTTACCGCCTTCGCCCTCTGCGAGGAAAACAAATTGCCCATCTATGTATTCGACATGAACAAGCCAGGCAACCTACTCAAGGTGGTGGCAGGAGAAGCCATAGGCACCGAAGTGAAATAACGTCCCCAACATTATGAGCCTTATGAACCTTTAAACTATATTATATGAACGATTTATCAAAAGCCTGCCTCGACGAGGCAAAGAAAAACATGCAGTCCTCGGTCAACTTCCTGGAGAAGGAACTGGAGAAAATACGTGCCGGCAAAGCCAATCCAGGCATGCTGGCAGGAGTGAAGATTGACTATTACGGCACTCCTACCGATATCAGCCAGACTGCCAACATCACCACTCCCGATGCCCGCAGTATCGTCATTCAGCCTTGGGACAAAAACATTATTGGCACTATCAACAAAGCCATTCTGGACGCCAACCTGGGGTTCACCCCACGTCACGAAGGCGACCTGCTGCGCATCAGCATACCCCCTCTCACCGAAGAACGCCGCAAACAGCTTTCCAAAGAGGCTAAGGCAATAGTGGACAACGCCAAGGTGAACGTGCGCAACGCCAGACGCAACGTACTGGAAAAAGTGAAGAAACTGAAAGACCAATCGGTGCCCGAGGACGAGGTGAAACTGGTGGAGAAAGAGCTCCAAGATACCACAGATAGGTTTATCGGCAATTGCGACAAGATTTACGCCGAGAAAGAAAGGGAAATCATGACCGTGTAAGCGCCGTGATGCCCATTCATATCTTCGACCAACTGGAGTCTACCAACAAATATTGCGAACTCCTCGACCTTTCTCAGACCGAGGAGTTCTACGTTGTTGCCGCCCGCAGCCAGACGGCAGGAGTGGGGCAAGGTGCCAACCACTGGGAAAGTGAGCCCGGCAAGAACCTCACCTTCAGCATTGTGCTAAGGCCCACCTTCCTGCCTGTGGCAGACCAGTTTATGATTACCAAGGCCATCTCCCTAGGCATCACAGACTGGCTGCACAAACAGGCAGCGCTACAAAGTCGTATCCGCATCAAATGGCCCAATGACATATACGTCACTCAGTGCGGATCTCCTCTGGCGACGAACGAATGCACAGACACCACGCCCAGTGTTTCCTGCAGCACCTTCGGCAATATAGAGAATAGAAAGATTAGTACAGAGAATAGAAAGATTTGTGGCGTTCTCACCAGCAATCACGTTACGGGCAACTTATTATCGTCCAGTGTCGTAGGCGTAGGACTCAACGTGAACCAAGAGCGTTTCAGCAGCTGGATTCCCAACCCTGTATCGCTACACCAGCTTACGGGGCAGCCATATCTGCTAGACGTGTGTCTGCATGCTTTGCTGCCGCATATCCAAAAGCGCTACCGGCAACTGCAGGCACACCACTGGGAGCAAATAGACAACGACTACCGCAGCCTACTGCTTCGTCGCAACGAAGAATGTCCCTATATATACAAAGGCGTGTTCCTCCGAGCCACCCTTATGGATGTCAACCGTTTCGGTCATCTAATACTAATAGACAAGGAAGGCAGTCCACTGACAGCTGATCTGAAAGAGTTGAAGTTCGTGTTCTGAACTAGTGTTCGTGACCACAACAGCACTTGTTCTCTGGCGGAAGGATTTCTATGTCTCCGCCACTTAACACCTCCTCCCAGGTGGGAAAGCTAAGGAGCTGCTCCAGTACTTGCTGCTCCTTGTTCACGCGCAGGCAAAGATGTTTCATGCCATTGGTGAGAAAAAGATAGGGCACGCGGAGCGTCAGATTGTAGCGACTGGCTTGGTCTATTACTTTTTGTGTCAGCCTTACAGAAGGCTGTTTGCATTCCACTATCATAGCCGGCTTTAGCGTTCTGCTGCCATTCTCCTCCACGGGTCTGTGCACCACTATATCGCAACGCCGTTGCATACCATTCACATCTATAGCCCCTTCCACCTGCAGCAATTCCCTAGGGTATCCCATCACTTTGTCCAATAAGTACAATATGTGCTGGCGTACCCACTCCTCGGGTGTCAGCGCCACAAAACGATGCCTGTATTCGTCCAGAACCTCCGGACCATTATCGCCCTGTCGCGTAGTGAGCCGGCAGGGAGGGAGATTCAAGGCAGGATAGTCCATAGAAATCCGAGGATGGTGATTAACCGTTCTCCCTGGGCTGAGGCTTGGGCTGGCGGATGAAGTGAGGCATATCGAAAGATATCTCTATGGAGTACTCTATCAACCCGCCAAAATCGCCGTTTCCCTTGTACCAGGGTGTCTGGTAGATGAGTTTCTTCACCTTGCCCTCAGGGGTGGCTTTCTCTATGGTGTAGGCATTCAGCCTGTGTTCTCTGAGCAGCATCTTCAGCTGTGTGAGTGCCGGTTCGGGATGACAGTCCAGCAGGCTGTTTCCAATAATCTTGTGGCCATGACTGTTCACATCGGCAGAGTGCTGATTCATGTCCAGTATGTTGCCTTCGGCATCACAAATGGTAATAGCGATGTTTTTCAGTCCTTCAAAGTATTGTTCCATAACTAAAATATGCGAAGTAAATGATGTAATGATAAAGGGGGCTAAGGATGATTGTGAGATGATATATGGGCTCAGGAAAAAACAAGGAATAGGCGACAAGCCGACCCTGTGGCTCCCCGCCTATTCCTCATAAGATTATTATAGTCCTTGCGTGCTGCACATTATTTGCAGGAGATGGCAGCAAGGGCGATGCTGTTCAGCTTGGTCTTCATGCTGTCGCCACGGCTGGTGAGGATGCAGGGTACTTTGGCGCCTACTACCTTACAAGCCAGTTCTGCGCTTGCGAATTTGGTGCAAGCTTTGTAGAACACGTTGCTGCTTTCCAGGTTGGGGAAGAGCAGGCAGTCGGCATCGCCGGCCACAGGGCTTACAAGGTGCTTGATGTCGGCAGCTTCCTTGTTGATGGCGATATCCAAACTCAGAGGACCTTCCACGATAGCGCCTTTGGCCACCTGACCACGCTCGTTCATCTTTGCCAACAGCGCGGCATCGGTGCAAGCCGTAATGGCGGGCAGCATCTGCTCGGTGG
>CAMURW010000005.1 GCA_947097635.1 uncultured Bacteroidales bacterium | reverse complement strand
CCAGACGACCCGCTGAAGGCCGCCAGCAAGAAGCAGGATAGGCTGAAGGTGATAATGAATATCCATGAAGGCTCCAAATACTATTTCCGCAATATCACTTTCGCCGGCAACACCGTGTATACCGACGACCAGTTGGCCAAGAGCCTGCGAATAGATAAAGGCATGCCTTACAACCGCACGCAGTTGGAAACCAACATCAACTACAACCCCAGCGGCACAGACCTCACCAGCCTGTATATGGATAATGGCTACCTTTTCTTTAACTGCACCCCTGTGGAAGTAGCCGTGGAAAACGACAGCATAGACATAGAGGTGCGTATCGTGGAAGGCAAGCAGGCGCGCATACGCAACGTCAGCGTCGAAGGCAACACAGTGACCGACGACAGGGTGATATACCGCGAGTTGCGCACACGTCCTGGCGACCTGTTCAGCCGCGATGCCATCCTGCGCAGCCGCCGCGAACTGGTGGCACTGCAGTACTTCAAGGAAGAGACGCTGATACCCACCCCCAAGCCCAATGCCGCAGACGGCACGGTGGACATCGTATACAACGTGGAGGAGGGCCATACCGACCAGGTGAGCCTGCAAGGTGGCTACGGCAGCCGCACTTTCATTTTGCAGGCAGGTCTGCAGCTGAACAACTTCTCTGTGCGCAAGATGTTCGACAAGAACGCTTGGACACCCATCCCACGCGGCGACGGACAGAAACTGGCACTGAACGTGGGCCTGAACTATTACTACAGAGGTGCCAGCTTCTCGTTCACGGAACCTTGGCTGGGGGGACGTCGCCCTCAGAACCTGACGATGGCAGTGTATGTAAACAACCAGAGCAACACTATGTGGGTGAAGAAAGATGCCAGTAGCTACTGGAGTCTCACCACCTACGGCGGAACAATAGGACTAACACGACACCTGAAATGGCCCGACGACTACTTCATCCTCTCGCAGAGCATCAATTACAAACATTATAACGTGGACGACACCACAGGAAGTGCCTTCCGTCTGGCGTTCAACAAAGGGCACTCCAACGATATCAACTATAGCATCGCACTGAGTCGCAACAGTTACGACTCGCCTATCTACACCCGCAGCGGCTCCGAGTTGGCAATATCGGCCACCGCCACGCTGCCATATTCCCTGCTAACGGGTAAGGACTTCTCCACCGCCACACATGCGGAGAAGTATCGCTGGCTGGAGTACTACAAGATAAACCTGCGAGGCAGTTGGAACTACAACATCATTGGCGACATAGTGCTCAATGCCAAGTTTCGCTTCGGATTTATGGGTAGTTACAATAAGGACATAGGCCTGTCGCCCTTCGGACGCTACTATCTGGGCGGTGACGGACTGGGCAGCTATTACTACGACGGACGTGAGGTAATAGCACAGCGCGGCTACGGCAACTTCAAGCTGAGTCCCGAAACCGGTGCCGGCGTCTTCGACCGCTTCACACTGGAGCTGCGTCAGCCTATCATCGAGAGCAACGCCAGCACCATCTGGGTACTGGGATTTCTGGAAGGCGGTAATTCGCGGACCGAGCTCAAGGATTTCCAACCCTTTCAGACGTACAACTCGGCAGGCGTAGGCGTGCGACTGTATATGCCTATGTTTGGTCTCATCGGCGTGGATTGGGGCTACGGCTTCGATGGGGCCTATGGTGGCGGTCAGTTCCACTTCTCCATCAATGGAAGCTTGGATTAGAATAAGTTTGTAAAGTTCATTACGATTGTAGCAACTCATCCCCTAAGCACGTCTTATTGAATATCGAATAGAGTAATAAATATTGAAACCATGCAAAAAAAATTCTTCATTACCCTGGCTATGGCACTGGCGTTTTCCCTAGGTGCCGTTGCACAGAAATATGCGTGCGTGAACACAGAGTATATCCTTACCAACATCCCCGACTATGCCCAGGCACAGCAGCAGTTGGACAAAGCGTCGCAGGACTGGCAGAAAGAACTGGAAGCCAAATTTCAGGAGATTGACAAGATGTACAAGACCTACCAGCAGGAAGCTTACCTGCTGCCCGACAACCTGAAACGCAAGCGCGAAGACGAAATCATCGCCAAGGAACGTGACGCTAAAGAACTACAGAAGAAGTACTTCGGTGCTGGCGGTGACTTAGACAAAAAACGCGAGCAGCTGATGAAGCCCATCCAGGACAAAGTGTACAACGCTATCGAACGCATCGCCAACGAGAAAGGATATGCCTTTATACTGGACAAGAGCGGCAGCGCCACCCTGCTGTTTGTAAACAAGAAATACGACATCAGCGACCAGGTGCTAGAGCAGTTGGGCTACACCCCCAGTGCCGCCGGCGGCACGGGAGAGGCCACGGGCAGCAACGTGAAAAAGGCGGAGAACAAAGAACTGAATCGCAAGAAGTAAACTAAAAAACAAGAAATATTAATAAACATAAAATAAGAAATGAAAAAAGCATTTTTCGCAGTACTTTTGTCAATGCTGACCTTCTGCGGTGCTTCCTATGCACAGAAAAACATCAAACTGGGTCACATCAATTCTACCGAACTGATGCAGATAATGCCTGGACGAGACAGTGCAGAGACTAAGTTCAAGAACGAAGTTGACGCTATGGAGGCACAGTTGAAAGCCATGACAGACGAATTAGAGAAGAAGTACAACGAGTATCAGCAAAAGGAATCGCAATACAGCGACCTCATCAAGCAGACTAAGCAGAAAGAACTGCAGGATATGAACGCCCGTATCCAGCAGTTTCAGCAGGAAGCCCAGAACTCTCTGCAGACCAAGCAGCAGGATCTCCTTCAGCCTATCATCGACAAAGCTAAGAAAGCCATCGAGGATGTGGCCAAGGAGAATGGCTACACTTATGTATTCGACACGGGTGCCGGCGCGGTACTCTATCATCAGGACGGAGACGACTTAATGGCGATGGTAAAGAAGAAGTTGGGTCTGAAATAAGGAACTTGTCTGCTGGCGACATCCAGAGACGGCACTATTCTCCCACAGGGAAGACAGGGCACAGTTGTAGGATGCCGCAGCATTTCCTTTTCCAATGAGCAATAAGCGTTGTTGCTATAGCGACCAGGGCTTATTGCTCATTGTCTGTAAATCATGGCGGTGCTGATGCCAAATATGCAATGTCCATGCAAACCATTACCCCCTCAGTTTGTTATGATTATGGGAGCCAAAAACATTATAGAAATAAAGAACAAGAAGGCGGACTATCTCTACTACTTGATGGATGACTATACTGCCGGACTGGTGCTGACAGGCACAGAGATAAAAAGCATCAGGGACGGCAAGGCCAACCTTACCGATGCCTACTGCGCCTTTATAGGAGACGAGTTATACGTCAAGCAGATGCACATTGCGGAGTATCGTTTCGGCAGTTACCTGAACCACGCAGCAAAACGCGACCGCAAACTGCTGCTCAACAAGCGTGAACTGCATAAGCTACAAAACAAGATAAAGGAGCATGGCTTTACTATTGTCCCCACCTTGCTGTACGTCAACCCCAACGGATTGGCAAAGCTGAATATCTCCTTGGCACGCGGCAAGAAGTTCTTTGACAAGCGCGAGACCATCAAAGCCAAGGATAACCGTCGCGATATGCAACGCGAACTGGCATAGTTCTTTTTTACAGCAAATACGGTCATAGAAAACCATTAGCTATATGATTCTTATAACTATAACCCTATGAATATCTTCAAATTTGGTGGTGCCTCTGTAAATAGTGCCAAGGCAGTGCGCAACGTTGCCTCTATAGTGAAGAACTATGGAGAGCAGCCTCTTGTAGTAGTGGTGTCTGCCATGGGCAAAACTACCAACATGCTGGAAAGGCTAGTGCCTGGCATCCCGAGAAACGACGATGAGCGTATGAGAGGATTTGTGCAGGTGAGAGAGTATCACCAGACGATAATAAAAGATCTGTTTCCAGACAAGAAGGCTCCTGTGCATGAAAAGGTAGCAACGCTGATGCAGATGCTGGAACAGCAGGTGCATCGGCAGCCTACGCACTACAATTACGACTACGACCAGACCGTATCTTTCGGCGAGCTTATCTCCACTACAATCGTTAGCGAGTTCCTCAATGCTAGCGGGATAGACAACCAGTGGGTGGATGTGCGTGATGTTATCAGCACAGATCTCAACTATCGCGAGGGCCGCGTGGGATGGAGTCTCACACGCAGCAAAGCGGAGGAGGTGCTGAAGCCTATACTTCGAAACCATATCGTTGTGACACAAGGATTTATTGCTGGCACTTATGAGATGTTGCGGGACGGTAGGACGCAACGCCACACCACTACCCTGGGCAGAGAAGGCAGCGACTATAGCGCCGCTATCCTTTCTTATTGCCTGAATGCCAACAATATGACAATATGGAAGGATGTGCCAGGCTTCCTGAATGCAGACCCCAAGTATTTCCGCGACACAGTGAAGATGGAACGCATTCCTTACAGCGAGGCTATAGAGCTGGCATATTATGGTGCCAGCGTGATACATCCTAAGACGGTGCAGCCTATTCAGAACAAGAATATCGAGCTGCACATCAAGAGTTTTGTGGAACCCTCGGCCAGAGGGTCCGTCATAGGTCCATTCAATACCATAGAGCCCCAGACACCGCTGTATATCTTCAAGAACGACCAAGTGCTCATTTCCATTTTGCCAAAGGACTTCAGTTTCATTACCGAGGACAATCTGCAGAACATCTTTTCCGCGTTGGCACAACTGGGCATACGTGTGAACCTGATGCAAAACAGCGCGCTGAGCTTTTCGCTGTGTATAGACCACAATGAGGTGCTGCTGCGCCAGCTTAGAGAGACCTTGGGCGATGCCTACAGGTTACGCTACAACGAGGGCCTGCAGTTGATTACTATACGCTACTACACGCAGCAGATTATCGACTCTGTAGTTGGCGGCAGACCTGTCCTGCTGCAACAACGCAGCCGAATGACAACCCAACTGATAGTGAACAATCTGCTGTAGCACACGATAATGACCGTTGGAATAATCACTTGATGCCTATGTCGAGAAAGCTGCTTCTTTCTAAGTCGCGCTACATCAGAGGAATGCAATGCGAGAAAGCAATGTATTTAGAGACTTTTCGCCATCGGTTGGCGGAAATAATGCCAGACACCCTGCGTGCTTTCGATAAGGGACGTAGGTTTGAAAGGTGCGTGAAAGACACCTTCCCCCATGCACATGACTTGGGAGCGACATGCGGCAGCAACATACATCGTAACGTGCTGGCAACCACAAAGCTGCTTGCCCAGCCAGGCATCGTCACCATCTTTGAGGCAGGTTTTGAGTATGAGTCGTCTTTGGTGCTGGCAGACGTGTTGTGTCGCAACGAGCAAGGTGAGATAGATCTCTATGAGATAAAGAACAGCGACAGTGCAAAAGAGGTGTTTCGCCAGGATATATTTGTTCAGTACTGGGTCATCTCCCACGCTCTGCAGGCAATGTCAACGGCGGAGGGCATGAAGCAGCACATCCGTTCTTTCTCGTTGGTGCTGAGGCCATCGGAATCTGACGATTTCATCGGGCTGGCGACATCTTCGTGTACATCGCTCACCCCTTTTCAGCAAATAAATCTGACCTCGGAAGCTGAGGCACAGTTGCCCGTGGTGGAGCGCCGTATCGTGCATTTTCAGGACGTTCTGAAAGGTACGGAGCCTGTGACGAAGATGGGAGGACAATGCGACGCTCCTTACGAATGTCCCTTCAAGAACTACTGCAGTGGCAAAAAGACAGTGCAGTTGGAACTTTCTTTCTAACATACCATTATTGAATATAATTATCTAACAATCATATCCTAAGATAATTACATTGTACTATCACTATGGAACTGCCATCGAAAATATTAGAAACTGCCGTTGAGGAACTCTCCTCGTTGCCAGGTGTGGGCAAACGTTCTGCATTGCGTTTCGCCTTGCACCTGCTGAACGAGAACGACAGTGAATTCGCTGCTTTCGTGGGAGCTATCAGTCATCTGAAGAGCGACATTCATTTTTGCTCTCGTTGCCACTGTATCAGCGACACGCCGATATGTCCTATCTGCAGCAATCCTCGCAGGGACGATGGTATCATCTGCGTGGTGGAGAACATACAGGAGGTGATGGCGATAGAGAACACGCAGCAGTATTTGGGCCTGTATCACGTGCTGGGAGGCGTGATCTCGCCCATCGATGGCATAGGAATCAACGACTTAAATATCGCGTCGTTGTTCGCCCGTGTGCAGAAAGAACGTCCCCGCGAAGTGATTCTGGCATTGCCCACTACAATGGAAGGCGACACTACCGACTTCTATCTTAACAAGCAACTGAAGCAGTTTTCCGACGTGCTGGTCACAACCATCGCACGTGGAGTGGCTATAGGTGACAATCTGGAATATGCCGATGAGGTGACGCTAGGTCGCAGCCTGCTGAACCGTGTGCCTTATGACAAGATAAGATAACAACGTAACAATTCAAGAATATGCGCCATCTACTATGTATACTAACATTGGTGCCCTCTCTCTTCGCTACCATTACAGCCTGTTCGCAAGGCAACGCGGACAGGGATTCTAACGCACCGCAATACACCCAGGAGGAGCTGGCACTACGCAAGGACATCGGCGAGATGTTGATTGTTGGTTTTCGCGGAACGTCCATAGACTCACGAAATCACATTGCTCGCGATATTCAAGACTATCATATCGGTGGCGTGATTTTGTTTGAATACGATGCCCCTTCGGGCCGCAGACCCCGCAACATCACTTCTTTTCGCCAACTGAAACGTCTGTGCCACCATTTGCAACGTCTTAGCGACGAACCTTTGTTCATCTCCATAGACCAGGAAGGAGGCAAAGTGAACCGACTGAAGGAGAAGGACGGCTTCCCGCACTTCGCGAGTGCCAAGTTGACGGCAAGCATGGGACTGGACAGCGTGCGCAGCAACGCCACTCGTACTGCTCGCACATTGCATGCCGCAGGCATCAACCTGAACTTCGCCCCTTGTGTGGATGTGGACGTAAATCCGGATTGTCCTGTCATCGGCAAGCTGGAACGTAGTTTTTCTTCTAACCCCGTCAAGGTGACCCGCTGTGCGGAAGTATGGATAGAAGAACAGAATAAAAATCATGTTATCAGTTGCTTAAAACATTTTCCTGGTCATGGTAGCAGCGATAAAGACACTCACACTGGTCTTGTGGATGTCAGTCAGTCCTGGCAACGTCAAGAGCTGGCCCCCTACAAGAATTTGATAGCCAAAGGTCGGGTGGACATGATAATGACGACGCATGTCTTTAATAGTCAGCTGGATTCCGTCTGGCCTGCCACCTTGTCGCAGCTTACGCTCACAGGACTGCTGCGCGACAGTTTGGGTTTTGAAGGTGTGGTTGTCACCGACGATCTGGCCATGGGCGCTATGATGAAACAGTTCGAGTATCCTGATGTTCTATTGAATGCCATCAATGCAGGTGCCGATATGCTGTGTCTCTCAAACAACGGACAGATGTATAATCCAGAGGTGGTGCCACAGACGGTTGACATCATCTTCCTATTGGTTAAAGAGGGCAAGGTGAAAGCCTCCCGCATACGGCAGGCTGCTCATAGAATCAGGGAGTTAAAGAAGAAGTTGGAACATGGACTTTGAAGAGTTATCGCACCAGGTGTTCAATATACAGAATGCCAAGGATTTCCAGCAGACGGCACTGGATGTGTTTCGTTACCAGTATTTTCACAACGATGTATACCGGCGTTGGGTGAACTTGTTGTCCGTAAATCCTGATTGCGTGAATCGGGTAGAAGATATCCCTGCGCTGCCCATAGAATGCTTTAAGACCCATACTGTTGTGTCGTTCCAGGACCCCCCAGTAGGCTATTTTCAGAGTAGCGGCACAACTAGCATGCAGCACAGCCACCACTACTTCCGCAGTCTCGGTCTCTACGACACAAGCCTCTTAAGAGGTTTCACCCGTTTCTGGGGCGACCCCTCGCAATATTGCATTATTGCGCTGTTGCCCAACTATCTGCAACAAGGACATTCTTCTCTTGTCCACATGATGGAGCTGCTGATGCAGAAGACGCAATGTGCCTATAGCCGTTTCTACGACAAGGTGACACCCGAATTGCTGTCGCTGCTGCACAACCATCATGGAATCAGTAAAAAACTAATGTTGTTCGGCGTTACATACGCACTGTTGGATATTTTGGAGCATGGTGATGTGGATCTCAGCGACTGCATAGTTTTTGAGACAGGTGGCATGAAGGGACACAGAGAAGAAATGGTGAAAGGGCAATTGCATAAAGTGTTGTGCCGTGGCTTCCATGTTGACGTAATAGCCTCGGAATATGGCATGTGCGAGCTTTTTTCTCAAGCCTATTCGCAAGGCAAAGGACTATTCCTCACACCTCTCTGGATGCAGATAAGGATACGCGACACTCATGCTCCCCTCCATATTATTGGAGAGCAGCGCTCGGGAGGCATCGATGTCATAGACCTCGCCAACTTGGACAGTTGTTCTTTCATCGCCACGCAAGATTTAGGTAAAAGCTATGGAACCAGAGGATTCGAGATATTGGGACGCATTGAAAACAGCGACATACGAGGCTGTAATCTTATGACAGAGATGTGAAATATTGTGCAACGAGGTGATATGTGCTGCCAATCCAAAAGAAATTACTACTTATGCAGGCTGAAATTCTTCGCAGAAACGATCCAGAAAACTTCATAATACACTAGTTATGAAAAAAGAAATGACAGACTTCCACATCGTGGAAAAAAAAGTGTATGGCGATAGCTATTTCACTTTTACCCTTCAGCACCCCGCCAGGTTACCCGAAATTATACCCGGACAGTTTGTGGAAGTGCTGGTAGAAGGTAACAACAAAGTGATGCTGCGCCGTCCCATCAGCATTCATGATGTTGACACTAAGCTCAATACGCTGAAAGTCCTCATCCAGATTGTAGGCAACGGCACCCGTCAGCTCTCTCTTCTGCAAGAAGGCGATACGTTGAATATGGTGTTGCCTCTGGGACATGGCTTCGACGTGTCGGGGCAGGAGGTGCTGCTGGTAGGTGGCGGGGCAGGAGTGGCACCTTTGCTGCTGCTGGCCAAATCTTTCAAGGCACGTGGCGTTACTCCCACCATTTTGCTGGGCGGCAGGACAAAGTCCTTGATTCCTGTACAGAAGCCTTTTCTGGATGTGGGAACCGTGGGTTTCTCTACAGAGGACGGCACGCTAGGGGAGAAGGGGTTGGTGACGCAAAACCACTTGTTCTCATATCGTTATGATCATATCTTCACCTGTGGCCCTACGCCCATGATGAGGGCTGTGGCGCGCTATGCCCGCAGCAGGAAGATACCCTGCCAGGTGAGCCTGGAGAATATGATGGCATGTGGCCTGGGTGCCTGCCTGTGCTGTGTGGTGGAAACGGACCAGGGCAACAAACGCGTGTGCCAGGAAGGTCCAGTGTTCGATACTAATAACCTTCAAAAATGGATGTCATGAATTTAGCGGTCGAAATACATCATCTTCATCTTAAGAACCCCGTAATGACTGCCAGCGGCACCTTCGGCTATGGTGAAGAGTTTGCCGATTTTGTCAACCTCGGCAGGCTGGGTGGCATAGTAGTAAAAGGCACCACGGGCACTCGTCGCGAGGGTAACCCCTATCCTCGCATGGCCGAGACACCTATGGGGATGCTGAATTGCGTGGGGTTGCAGAACATGGGCGTGGATGCCTTCTGCGAGAAAGAATATCATAGAATCAAGGACTTGGGTACTAATGTCATCGTCAACGTCAGTGGCAGCAGCATAGAAGAATATTGTGCCGTTGCAGAAAAGATAGATGCTTTGGACAAAATACCCGCCATAGAGCTGAATATCAGCTGTCCTAATGTGAAAAAGGGCGGCATGACATTTGGAGTGAAGGCGGATTTGGCAGAGCAGGTAGTGGCTGCGGTGCGCAAAGTGTATCACAAGACGCTGATAGTGAAGCTGACACCCAACGTTACCAGCATAGTGGATATGGCCAAAGCCGTGGAAGCCGGCGGTGCGGACAGCGTAAGCCTCATAAACACCCTGCTAGGTATGGCAATCGACGTGGAGAAGCAGCGTCCCATCCTCAGCATGGTAACAGGGGGACTCAGCGGCCCTTGCGTGAAACCTATAGCTGTGCGCATGGTGTGGCAAGTAGCTCATGCTGTTAAGATTCCCGTGGTGGGACTGGGTGGCATCTCCTGCGCTGACGATGCACTGGAGTTCTTGATGGCAGGTGCCACGGCCATAGAAGTAGGCACTGCTAACTTTATAGACCCCACTGTCACTGTGAAGATTGTCGAGGGACTGGAGGATTATTGTTACCGCCATGGAATAAACGACATACATGAGATTATTGGCATCATATAATACTGTTCTGCAGCGTGATACTTATTGCTGACAGCGGCGGCACCTCCACCACTTGGGCCTGGCATGACAAGCGGTTAGGCACGGCAGGATTGAATCCCATGGCTACGCCAAAGGAGGAGATGCGTGTGATTATCGCTGGGGTGAAAGAAAAGATGAACGAGATGCCCAGCGATGTCTTTTTCTATGGTGCCGGCTGCGGCAACGACAGCGGGAGAACCCTGCTGGAGTCGTTGCTGCATGAGTTTTTCCCACAAGCCAAGGTATTTGTTGAGACCGACCTACTATGTGCCTGCCGCTCCACCTGCGGCCACCATGCAGGTCGTGTAGGTATCTTGGGCACCGGCAGTAACGCCTGCTACTACGATGGAGAAAGAATCCATCTGTCCCATCCTTCGTTGGGCTATGTCCTTGGCGACGAAGGAAGCGGCTGCGACCTTGGCAAACAGCTGTTGAAAGATTACTTTCGCAACGCTATGCCCGACGACGTAAAAATCTTGTTCCAAGACACTTATTGTCTTATCTACGGTGAAGTCCTGCATCAAGTATACCGCCAGCCCGAAGCCAATCGCTATTTGGCGCATTTCGCCAGTTTTATCACCGAGAACATGACGGTAGAATATTGCAGGGATTTGTTTCTTCACGCCTTCGGATCCTATTATCAGCACCAAGTGTTGGCAGTGGGACACGAAGAGTTGCCGCTGCATCTGGTAGGCGGCGTGGCCAGCGGCATGCGTCCGTTGATAGGAGATTATTGTCGTCGGCATCATATCCCTCTGGGAGTGATACAAAGAGACCCCATCATGGGGCTGAGCGAATATCATCATATTGCATGATGCTTTCTCCCACCCCTATGGGACGATTTTTCGAAAAAAGAATTAAAATGCGATATCCCTAAATAATAAAACGTTTTGTTGCACGTTTTTTTGCATGTGTCTGTTTTTCTGTGTTAGACGTTAAGGAACGCACGCGAGTTTCCTGCAATCCAACCCAATTGTGAAAACAGTTGCAGATATACCTTCATATTTAGCATATTATAGAACAATATTAATATAGTAAATCACAATGGACTTAAGCAAGATTTTAGTCATTTCGGGCAAGCCTGACCTGTATGAACTTATATCTCACACCAAGAACGGCGCCGTCGTAGAAAACTGCCGCGACCACAAGCGCCAGCCTGTTTTCAGCACCGAGCGCATCAGCAGCCTCAACGAAATCACTATGTTTTCCAAGGACGAGGACGTGCCACTGCGTGATGTGCTGCAGAACATCTATCGCAAGGAAAATGGCAAAGCCATCACTTTCGACATCAAGAAGGCGGAACGCAAACAGCTCTTCGACTACCTTGCCGATGTGCTGCCCAACTACGATGACGAACATATCTACACCAGTGACGTGAAAAAGCTTTACGCTTGGTACAACCTCCTGCTTGCCGCAGGTAAAATAGACTTGGAAAAACCCGAGGAGAAGCCCGAAGAAGAAAAGGAAGAGGGCGATGTTCCCTCGGCAGAATAGTGTTTATGTGGCGGGCTGCCTGCACTCGGTCTTTTCAGACATTCCTTTGGCAGCAAGAGCAACAATGGCGGAACGCGATTGCGTTCCGCCATTGTTTTTGCCTGTTTTTCTCCCGACATTTCTGTCTATACGGTTGGCAACGCCACACTTCTTAACCAATAAGTGCTGACTCCAGCCGCTCGTACTTGTTATTATGCCGATAACAGTGGCCGTGGGAACTACTCTTTCCAAGGGAGAGGAAAAGGCATATGCAGAAGTATTTTTCTGTATATGCCTTTGCTGTGGCGCGGAAAGAAAGGGATTCGAACCCTTGAAGGGCTTTTGACCCTTACTCGCTTTCCAGGCGGGCCTCTTCAACCACTCGAGCATCTTTCCGAATCGTTGACTTCAAGGTCGTTACGTGTCTTGTTTAGGCGTGTTTGACCATTGAAAACGAATGCAAAGATACACACTTTTTCGGATATGACGAAAAAAAACTTTGCTTTTCACGGTTTTTTTTCAACCATGTTAAAAAAGTTGAGTACATTTGCAAATTATTTCTACGCAAGATAAAAAGTAATTAATATAAATAATAATGAAGAGATTAATGATTTCCTTGATGACATTTGCCACGTTAGCAGCCGTGGGATGCAAAAACAAGACGGAAGAGCCTGCCAGCACCGAAAAGTCGCCCTTGCAGGCCAAAGTGGACAGCTATGCCCCCTTCACCCTTACTACCGACCTCAGCCAGTTGACGGACGACGAGCGTGCCCTGCTGCCCATCTTCATCCAGATAGCCAACGTGATGGACGACTTGTATTGGGACCAGTATTTCGGCACAGAGAATCGCAAGGCTCTGGACACCCTCGGCGACCCCGCCATGAAAGCCTTCGCACTAATACAGTACGGTGCCTGGGACCGCTTGGACAGCGAAAAACCTTTCGTAACGGGTTATGGCAAACGTCCTGAGGGTGCAAATTTTTATCCTGCCGATATGACCAAGGCTGAGTTTGAAGCATGGCAAGACCCGCTGAAGGACGACCAGTACAGCATGGTGCGCCGCGACGGTAACGGCAAGCTGAAAGCCATCCCTTATCACGAATATTATGCCGAGCAGTTGAAGGTTGTGGACAGCCTCTTCGGTCGGGCCATAGAAGTCTCCAAGAACCCTCAGATGAAGAAATATCTGACGCTGCGCCGCGATGCCATCTGTCACACGGACAACTACTTCGAGAGCGATATGGCGTGGATGGACATGAAGAACAGCAACCTAGATTTCGTCGTGGGGCCCATAGAGAACTACGACGACTACCTGAATGGTTCCCGCACCAGCTACGAGAGTTTCATCTTGGTGAAAGACACCGCCTGGAGCAATCGTCTGGCTCGTTTCACCAAAATGCTCCCCGAACTGCAGAAATCCTTGCCCTGCGACCCCAAATACAAGAAGGAGGTGCCCGGCACCAGCAGCGACCTTTATGTGTATGATGTCGTCTATTATGCCGGCGACTGCAATGCGGGTTCGAAAACCATTGCCATCAACCTGCCCAACGACGAAAACGTGCACCTGAAGAAGGGCAGCCGTCGTTTGCAATTGAAAAACGCCATGAAGGCCAAATACGACAACATCATGATGCCCATCGCCAAGGAGATGATATGCAGCGAACAGCTGAAAAATGTCACCTTCCCTGCTTTCTTTGGCAACGTGTGTTACCACGAGGTGGCTCATGGCTTGGGTGTAAAGAAGACGGTGAACACACACCAGAGCCTCCGCGATGCCTTGAAAAACCAATACAGTGCCTGGGAAGAGGGCAAGGCTGACATCTGCGGTCTCTATCTGGTGGAAAGCCTTATCAACAAAGGCGAGCTGAAGGATGCCACCGTGGATGACATCTATGTTACCTTTATCGCTGGCTTGCTGCGCAGTGTGCGTTTCGGAGCCACGGAAGCCCACGGTATTGCCAACATAATGTGCTACAACTACTTCCAGGAATATGGCGCCTTCAGCAAGGACGAGATGGGGAAATACGTAGTCAACGTGCCTAAGGCTCAGGAGGCCATGAAGAACTGGGCTGCCTTCATCCTCTCCATAGAAGGCGAGGGCGACTATGCTAAGGCTACCCACTACGCCGCCGAGCACGGCGTAGTGGGGGCAGACCTGCAGAAAGACCTGGACAAGATAAACGGTGCCAACATCCCCTTGGACATCACCTACAATCAAGGCCTCAAGGCACTGGGGTTGTAATACGCCGTATGCCTTACTGCGGAACCGCCAGCGGCGTAGGCATCCCATAGGCGGATTACTTGTCTGGCCTCCTAATCGCACCATACGCCTAATGTTACAGTAAAAACTGCCGCGTCCCCCCCCCACTGGGAATTGCGGCAGTTTTTCTTGTTGTTCAGCGGTTACTTGAACTCAGTGATGTAGGCTCTTGTGCAAATTTGTAAAAAGACCGTAGGGCCTTTCTTGGATGGCGGCTGGTAGAGGCTGGGGAAAATAGCGGTAAAAAGTTGTGCAGGGATATCATGATGTCCATATTGCTCGTTTCCATGTTGTTTGTAGGGATGCGTTGGTACTCCCAAACTGTCATTAGAATTTAATAGTAATAAATGTTCTATGGCCGATTCTATTTCAGTATCACCTTTCTCGTAGTCACATCGTCGTTTCCTATAATTCGGAGGAAGTAGGCGCCGCGTTCGAGGTGTCCCACCGCCAGTGTGGCTGTGCCACCAGTGGGACCATGTGCAAGGACGGTCTGCCCCAACATGTTGACGAGCCGGATGCTTTGGACGGGTGCCGCGGTGCAGACGGTGAGCCGCCCCGTGGCGGGGTTGGGATAAACATTTATAGGGGCGCGGCCTTCGACCTCGCCGATGCCCACGTCTGTCACGGTCAGCCTCTTCGCCACTTCGGCGGCTGGCAAATAGTACTCGTTGCCACTTTGGCTGGCGCGGACGAGGGTGCCGCCATGTCCGTGGATGAGGAGCGTGTCGGCGTGCAGGGTGGCGAGGGAGGTGTCGTCGATGCTGTAGCTGACGGGCAGGCCGCTTGTGGCCGTGGCATTAAGGACGATGAAAGCCGTCCCGCTGTCGGCATTGAGCGACTGGTTCCATAAAATGCTTTGGCTGGCGCGGGTGGAGACGACGAGGGTCTTGGCCACCTCCTCGGCGGGGTACCAGTCCTCGTTGCCCGGCTGGTTGGCGCGCAGCGTGGTGGTGCCGGCCTGGGCCAGGAACAGCGTGTCGCCGCGCAGCGAGGCTATGGCCGTGTCGTCGATGCCGTAGGTCACGGGCAGGCCGCTCGAGGCCACCGCGCCGAGGAGGACGTATCCGTCCTCCAACGACAGGGCGAGGTGCTGCTCCCAGTCGATGCGCTGGTCCCTCCTGGCGTGGTAGGGGGTGAGGAGCGAGGTGTCCGTATACTTGTAGATATACGCCCCGCCGTCCACATGATGGCTGCCAAACGTGATGCCACCGGGATTGTCCAACGTCCCGCAGCCGTAAATGACGTCGTTATGCATGCAGATTGCGTGGGGTCCTCCAGCCGCACCATTGTATGGCATCACCTTCACGCAATGCCCCAACTCGTCCCACTGCACCAAGGCCTGATCCGTCTGCCTGGGGTCGTCCAGATCATAGGACGAATCAATCGATTGTATATTGTTCTGGAAAAGCACATGGACGAAAATGCGGCCGTCCTTTGCGACGATGGGCGGAGACGACGGAAGACCGGAAGAGAGCGTCTCTCCATGAGAGCGTGCCACGCCACATTGCTGAAGACTTCCGTCATCTCTGTCATACTTCAGGAAAAAGGTTCTGCACAGGCGATTTTCCAATACGTCATCATTGAGAAACGTGTAATGAAAGGAAGAGTAGAAACGACCCGCTTCCGCGTTCACGTATACAGAAGAATCAGTGACGTACAAGTTGTTTGCAGCGCTCGTCGCCTGCCTCACGATTGCATCGTTGTCCGTGTAGCCCTGTATGGCATTCACCCAAACCACATTGCCGTCGGGATTATATTTTACCGTAAAGCCTATTTGTTGCTGATATGGCGTCATGGTAATGCTCTTTTCATTAAGGACGGTATCCAGCAGGAAGGTCTTCTGCCAGTTGGAATCGTATGGAAAAAAGTTTCCGATGAGCCCTGTTATATAAATGTTTCCCTCCTCGTCTCCGGTAATGGCACTGATGTACATCTCCATCTCAAATCTTGCGGGGCCATTGACGGAAACGGTGTCCTTTATTATGTATTTCACCCACAACAGGCTGTCGAAGTGTGGGGAGAACTTCAAAAGCATCGTGTTGTAGAAACCCAGTTGCTCCCCGTCGCCGTCGGGCACATAGTCAAAAACACCGCCGTCCACGTCAATTAGGAAGCGGATGGTTTTCAATTGACCGTCCCAAACGGAATAAAACATGAAAGTATCCCGATGCTCAATCGAATCGTATAGATATACTCCCTTCTTGTCACCGGCGACCCGCATTATATATATATATCCGTCTTTATCCACATAACTGGGCAATCCCGATAAGGCCAAAAAAAACATGTTTGAAGTGTCGCCCGGCCTATTATTTATGCCGCCCACGTTGATGGCGCAGCCTGCCGTGTCAAAATAGCCTACTTGCAAGTAGTGGTTTTCGATCAAATCACCGTCTGTGTTCAGCCAGATAAATCCCGTGCCATACAGAGCTCCTTCGCAGAAGCGAAATGGGTAAGATCCACGAGTAATGAGCGTGTCTAAATAATATAAATACGATAATCGTGTGGCCAACCGGTGATTAACCGACCAAACGATTGCCGAATCACCCACCACCTGCATAGAATTACACACTGCGACACCACCATCATTATGATGTGTTGCCTTGCGCCATATCACGTGTCCGTCTGCCGGATCCA
>CAMURW010000004.1 GCA_947097635.1 uncultured Bacteroidales bacterium | reverse complement strand
GCCGGGGGTCTTCAGCACTGCCAGTGCCATCAGGTCGGTGGCCATGGCCACGAAGATGCCTTTCTCGTGACAACGCGCCACAAAGTCGGTATAGTCGTTCACCTCGCCGAAGCCGTCGGGATACTGCACGAAGGCACCGAAATATTCCTCGCAGGGTACGAACTCGCTAGGTTTGCCAGACACTATTTCTATGTCGCGGGGCGCTGCCATGGTGTGCATCACTGCCAGCGTCTGGGGAAACATGCGCTCGTCCACGAACACTTTGTGCACATTGGCTTTTTGTGCTGCACGGCTGCGGGTGTGATAGAACATTATCATTGCTTCACCTGCTGCTGTAGCTTCGTCCAGCAGCGAGGCGTTTGAGAGGGGCATTCCCGTCATGTCCGCCACCATGGTCTGGTAGGTCATCAGGGCCTCCAGACGCCCTTGGCTGATTTCTGTTTGATAGGGCGTGTAGGCTGTGTACCAACCAGGATTCTCGTAGATGTTGCGCAGAATCACGGCGGGGGTGATGGCAGCATAGTAGCCCATGCCGATGTAGGTCTTGTAGACCTTGTTTTTGGCGGCGAGTTCTTTCATCTTGGCGAGGAACTCGTACTCGTTGATGCCAGGTTCCAGAGGCAGAGGCTCTTTCAGGCGTATGGCAGCGGGGATGGTCTTGTCAATAAGTTCGTCCATGCTTTTCACGCCGATAGCCTCGAGCATCTTTTGCTCATCTTCGGGTGCGCTGACACCGTTGTGACGGCGCGTGAAATTATTGCTAATCATTCTCTCTTTTATGGAATAATATATTTTATACTCTTAATATACTCTTACATAATATACTCTTACAGTTGAGGTCCTGCGGGAACCAGTGCCTTTCCGGCGGCGTTGAACTCGAACTTGTGGAAGTTCTTGATGAAACGCTCTGCCAGATCGCGAGCCTTTACGTCCCATTCCTTGGTGTCCTTGTAGGTGTCACGGGGGTCTAGGATGTTGGAGTCCACGCCTTCCAGTAGTGTGGGCACCTCGAAGTCGAAATAGGGTATCTTCTTGGTGGGAGTTTTGTCGATGCTGTGATTCAGTATGGCATCGATGATGCCGCGCGTGTCCTTGATGGAGATGCGTTTGCCGGTGCCGTTCCAGCCAGTGTTCACCAGATAGGCACGGGCATTGCTCTTCTCCATGTGGCGCACCAGCTCTTCGGCATATTTCGTGGGATGCAGTTCCAGGAATGCCTGTCCGAAGCAGGCACTGAAGGTGGGCGTGGGCTCCGTGATGCCGCGTTCTGTGCCAGCCAGCTTGGCGGTGAAGCCGCTGAGGAAGTAGTATTTGGTCTGTTCGGGGGTGAGGATGCTCACGGGAGGCAGCACGCCGAAAGCATCGGCGCTCAGGAATATCACCTGTTTGGCTGCGGGGCCATGGCTAATGGGCCGCACGATGTTCTTGATGTGGTAGATAGGGTAGCTCACGCGGGTGTTTTCGGTGACGCTCTTGTCCTTGAAGTCTATCTTGCCGTCCTTGTCCACAGTCACGTTCTCCAGCAGGGCATCGCGCTTTATGGCGCCGTAGATGTCGGGTTCGGCATCTTTGTCCAGGTTGATTACTTTGGCGTAGCAGCCGCCTTCCAGGTTGAAGATGCCGTTGTCGTCCCAGCCGTGTTCGTCGTCGCCTATCAGTAGTCGTTTGGGGTCGGTACTCAGGGTAGTCTTGCCGGTGCCGCTAAGGCCGAAGAAGATGGCGGGGTTCTCGCCGTTCATATCTGTGTTGGCGCTGCAGTGCATGCTGGCGATGCCTTTTAGGGGCAGGTAGTAGTTCATCATGCTGAACATACCTTTCTTCATCTCGCCGCCGTACCAGGTGTTCAGAATCACCTGCTCGTGGCTGCTTACATTGAATGCCACTGCCGTGTCGCTGCGCAGGCCCAGTTCCTTATAGTCGTCCACCTTGGCTTTGCTGGCGGCATACACCACGAAATCGGGCTGCTGTTCCATCTCCTCCTCGGTTTCGGGGCGGATGAACATGTTCTTCACGAAGTGAGCCTGCCAGGCCACTTCCATGATGAAGCGCACCTTCATGCGTGTGTCCTTGTTGGCACCGCAGAAGCCATCCATCACGATGAGATCCTTGCCGCTGAGTTGACACAGCGACTTCTCCTTCAGTATACTCCACACCTTCTCACTGATGGGGTGGTTGTCGTTTGGGTAGTCGGGGGTGTTCCACCACACTGCCGTCCTAGGGTCGGTGGAGGTCTTGTCCTCCACGATGTATTTATCTTTGGGAGAACGGCCTGTGAACACTCCCGTCATCACGTTCACGGCATTCAGCTCGGTGAGTTGACCTTTGTCGTATCCGGTGAGGCTGGAATCCATCTCCAGATTATAAAGTTCCTCGAATGAAGGGTTGTATTTCAGACTCTTAACGTTTTTGATGCCCAGGTTGCCTAGGTCTTTCTTAATGTTTTCTATGTTCATATTATTAAGTATTTTTTTATCTAATGGCAATAGATAACGCGCCAACAATAATAATATTGTGTAACGATAATATTATTTTCGTAAAAATATTGCCCTGTTCCGTTGAGGAAGACTGCACCGCGGCGGGAGATGGAAAGGTCCCTCTCCTATTTCTGCTGCAATGAGACGGTATCTTGTCTTACAGGCCAATCTTCTCGTTCACCATCTTCAGCAGGGCTTCTTCTTCGTCCAGGGCTTTCTTTTCTATGTCGGCGGCCTGGGAGAGGATGTCGTTCCTGAAGGCTTCGTCCTTTAGGCTGGAGGCGTTGATCTTGACGTTGAGGTGCGCTCCCATCACGGCACTGCGAGCGCATAGTGCGCCTACGCCGGCATCGGTGATGCTGTTGGGGTTGCCTATCTCCGCCATGGCGCGTATTACCTCGAAGGCGGCATAGCTGGCCTTCATGGTGTGGAAGGGTACCTCGGTGGCGTACTTGGTAGCATCCTGGATGGCTTGGCTGCGTGCGTTTTTCTCTTCGTCGGTCTTCTTGGGCAGGCCGAAAGCGTTCATGATCTTGTTGAAGGCATGGGTATCCTCGTCCACCAGGGCCAGCAGCTCGTTTTTCACTGCCTGCCCTTTCTCTGCCCAGCGGGAGTAGGCCTCCCATTGGTCGTCGTAGGCAGCCTTGCCGGCGGTGAGGTTGGCCACCATCGTCGCTAGGCTGGCGCCCAGTGCGCCTAGATAGGCGCTCACGCTGCCGCCACCGGGAGCGGGGCTCTCGCTGGCCGTCTCCTCTGCAAATCCGGTGCAAGTGAGGTCTATAAGTTTTTTATGGCTGTGATCTTCGATGAGATATTCTATCACCTTCTCCCTGGGGTCGAATGGTTTCAAGTCGTCCAGCCCCATGCTCTTGATGGCTATCTTCATCTTCTCTTCCTCACTGATGCCCAGCGAGCGCTGCTGTTTCTGCAGGTAGTAGTCGCCGGCATCTATCAGCACCTTCTTTGGTATGAGGCCCACAATCTCGCAGCCTGTGACGCGTACGCCACGGGCGGCGGCTTTGGCGCACACTTCGTCGAAGCATTTGTGCACAGGGGCTACGTTGATGCTGGTGATGTTCATGGACACCTGGGCGATGCCATAGTCCTCTATGTACCAGCCGATGGCCTTGGTGCCCTTCAGCGTGCCGGGAATCATGATGGTCTTGCCGTTTGTGTCTTTCATGGGTTTGCCGCAGGGCTTGCCGCCCTCGCGCTGGGGACGTCCTTTCTCGCGTACGTCAAAAGCAATGGCGTTGGCGCGACGGGTGCTGGTGGTGTTCAGGTTGTAGTTAATGGCGACGAGGAAGTCGCGTGCGCCCACCTGTGTGGCCCCTGTGTGTGCCACATGGTCGTTCCATTCATTGGGGCCGAAGTCGGGCTTCCATTGTTCCGTTCCCAGACGGCTGCCGAGGCTCTCGTACTCGCCGGTGCGGCAGTATGCCAGGTTGCGGCGTTCGGGCTTGAAAGCGGCACTCTCGTAGCAGTAGATGGGTATTTGCAGCTCGTTGCCGAGGCGCTGTGCCAGCTTGTGGGCATATTCCACCACTTCGTCCATGGTGATGTTGGCCACAGGCACGAAGGGACACACGTCGGTGGCACCCTGACGAGGATGCGCGCCGTGGTGCTGGCTCATGTCGATGAGCTCGGCGGCTTTCTTCACCACGCGATAGGCGGCCTCGCTGACGGGTTCGGGCTCGCCGACGAAAGTGATGACGGTACGGTTGGTGGTGGCACCGGGATCTACGTCCAGCAGTTTCACACCTTCCACCTTCTCTATCTCGGCGGTGACCTGGTTGATGATATTCATGTTGCGGCCTTCGCTGATATTGGGCACGCACTCAATAAGTTGTCTCATAGTTTAAGTATTTTTTATTTATTTTTTTAATACAGGTAATAAGCATCTCCTTCCCTTAGGAAATGTGCGGCAAAGATACGAACATTTCTCGACATGTGAGCAATAAATGTCAAAAGGGAGCGAAAAAAGTAGCACCTTTTTGGAATAGGTAGGGCTGTTGTTCTACTTCTACTTTCTTTTCACTCATAGTTGCGAAATTGTACGAATCTGAATGTACTTTCTTGCTTTCCGTCGCCCAGATCATTTACCACACGCTCTGTTGTTGATGCCACGCATTCTATGCCAGCTTCTCGCAGCCTCTTTACAATAGCATAGGTCAAAGTCATCTCCCCCATCACGTGTACAGTGATGTGCTCCTCTTTGGAGCAATCTATGATGGGGCTCGTGCATTTCTCCGCAAGTTCGGCAACATCTTCCCCTGTGGCTTCCAGAGGCACTGTAGGGAAAGAAGCGTCCTCTACCCTGCCGTATCCGCTGGCTGCATCCAACTGTTCTTTCGACCATTGTGTGGAAGGATGGTTGGAAAGGTTTACGAAGCGACCGACTTTTGTGGCAATTTGATTCTCGGAAGGAGAAATGTAACAAGCAATTTTGTCGAGTGAATCCTCTATCCTCTTTTTTAGTTTGGTTGCGTCCATGGCATTTTTTTTCATTCCCGCATGATTGATATCGTTTCGAGTCCCTTTTAGAGACTTGACATTACCCACAAAGTCCTTGTTATGCATCCATTCGCTGCCCAGCGCGGCCTCAATCAATTCCTTGTCTCCCGTCCACTGGTCTTTCCGATTCTCGTTTTCCGTACCAACTATTCCCAACGCGGCATCTATGGCGTTTCTTTTCTCCTCATCAAGGGGGTCCCACCCCAGTGCTTCGCACAGAAAGGATACCGTACCCTCCTGCAGCATTGTCACTGCTGCCTGATACTGACCATATTTACAATTAATCTTAGCAGCTTGAACCATATTGAAAACAGATGGCTCGTCGGTAAGGGTGCCGATAGACTCGCCAATCTTTTTTATGAGCGGTCTTAGAGGTGCTATGGATGCTTCTTCGGCATCGGCTACAGACTGTTTTAGATGCTTGGATATTTGTTTTTTTTCACTCAACAGCACGTTGCCTCTGCATAGGCTCATACTTTGGGTGAACTCGGTTAGGTACTTGGTGAGCGTCCTAACCCTCTTGGCTTGTTCATCCGCTCCCTGTGTGGCTGCTAAAATGGGGGTGATGATAACCTCGCTTAAACTACTTATTTTGCCTGTATTGCCATTTTCGATGTAGTCTGCAGCTGCTGTTGTCCAATCTTGCAACACTGATAAGGGCAAGATGTCCACAATCGGTGCAACGTTTGTTTCACTATCCCGATTTTCGTGATTGCCATATGTAATACTTTTTACAGTAGCGCCCTTTAGGAATTTGGCATAGTTCCCTAGCACTAAAATCAGCATGGGAAGGTAACGAAATCCGTGAGTGAAGTCGAAATAAAGCTCGTCGTTTTCTTCTATCTTGCTAAAGACTGCATCGAAGATCTCCCAGATTTCCTTTTCGTCCTTACCCTCTGAGATGCTGACAGGCTCTGGCTCAAAGGGCAGTTCCATCTCTTTAAGGACCTCTCTTAGCCCTATATACTCTTTTTCTACAACGTTGGTGCGTTTATTAAACCTTTCGTGAGTCTTGCATTCCCAGTTGTCGGCATACGCGCGTTCTGTTGTTAAAATATATGCTGCATCTTCGGAACTCCAATTCTTTGCGTCCAAGCTTTCCAGCGTAGCTTGCTGGATAAACCTCGTGCTTGAAGACACGAAGGTGCCCTTTCCGTACTTTCCTTTTTCATATGTACCGCTGCCAAGTAGTGTGATAAAGACCTTTCTTGCCATTTCGATTTTTTTGTTAACTTTGAATAATTCTTTGTTCAACCGGCCATACAGTTCCTCTCTTTCTTCTCGTCGTGCGTGCGCTGGTCAAGGGGGATTGTAGGGATGTTGTACCCTTCACATTTCTCTTTTGCAGCACCATTCATCGGATGATATGTTGCAAATGTACCTTCACTTCCTTTTGAGCAGACATATGGCACCCTCTCTGGCCGCGTAGCCATAATAGGCATAGTAGCGAGGGGCTGTCCGCCAACGAGGGTAATGTGAATCTTCATTGTAATACCTGTCACTCATGTCGTGAATGTTTCGTATCTTTGCATTTGATGAATAAAAACACGCTTCATTCATAGTGCAAAAGTACAAATAAAATTTGATTCCGTAGGAATTTTGTGTGGAATTTTCCTCCTGCTTGACCATATCCCAACAGATCCGAATGGAGTAAACTTGTAGATAACTTATTGGGAATCATCATGTTCAATGAGATGCATTCCTGTTTGAACATCCTGTGAACTTTGCTGTAAACCTAATCCTTAAATGCCTCCTGCACGGAGGATGTGAAGTGAATTTCTGACCTGATTTCTGAAAATTCGCAAGGCTACAGACTCTGCAGCCCCGATGTCATCCTATAGTTGTTCGGGGAACTCTGCGTCGAGCGCATGCCCCTCTCCGCCTCCGTCATGCCTGCCGTCAAAGGTCGTGTCCAATACGGGTAGTTTGACACGAAGGTTATGCCATGCAGTTTGCGTGCGACAACCAGCTCACCTCCAAGGAGAAGTATGATGCAGCCGTCTCCTATAAGACAGTCTTTGGCTATGTTCCAGGCATTGCGCTAGAACTTGGCTTGCAGAATTTAGGAGGTCCAAATTAAAATAAAAATCATGTACTAGCGTTAATATTATATGGAGAAAGGACTGTACGATGAAGTAATCGAGATGCTGGGCGCATGCCCTCTGTTCCGAGGCATGAATGCGAAGGCTATTGCCTCTGCTTTGGATGCGGTGGGCTGGCGCATGGTGCATCTGGAAGCAGGCAGCGTGTTTGCCACGGCGGGCAAGATGGTGCAGACGGTGGATATCATCATCCGCGGCAGCATCTCGTCGTGCATGATGGGACCCAGCGGAAAAGAGCTGAAGGTTTCGACATTGAAAGCCGGTACAATAGTGGCTCCGGCATATTTATTTGGCGAGAATGAATATTATCCCGTGAGCACCGAAGCCGACAGCGACACCGACATGTTGCGTATGACGAAGGAGCGGTTTCGGCATCTGATAGATACTAATACGCAGTTGCGCTGGAACTATATCGCCCTGCTTTCCGACACCACTTCGTTCATCACCCACAAAATGCGGATGCTTTCTCTCGCCAACGTCCACGACAAGCTCGCTGCCCTGTTGCTGCAGGAGGTACGTCGGCAAGGGTCGCGCACCGTCACCCTGCACCAAAGCCGTAAGCAGATAGCCGAGATGCTGGGCATCCAGAAATTCTCGGTGGTGCGGCAGCTCAGGACATTCCAGGAAGAGGGAGCCATCGCCATTGATGGAAAGACGATAACGATTCTCGACGCTGATAAACTGGGGTAAATATCACAATAATTTATGATAGCCCACCACAAGGCCTTATTTTTATATCAAGCCGTGAAGACTTCGTAATTTTACAAATTGATAATAGATTCATTGGTTAGATGAAGCTTTTATTATCCAAATATGCATCTGCAATTCTCATTGATATACATAAGCAACTGAAATACTGCGAGTTAAAATGTATAGTTCACACATCTAGTAAGGACATGGGTCGGGCGTGGGTCGGACATGGGTCGGACATGGGTCTGAAATTCCCGACGCAATCCTGGCATCAGCGAGGCACGGCGGCGACTTCTTCTCGGGCAGTGCGGGAAGAAGATTGCAGTTGTCTGCATTATACGTCCTCAAGAAGGTGGTGAGAGACTTCATCTCTTCTCCGCTTCGCTGTCGAAAGTCCATAGTTTTTTTCTTCACATCACTTGTTTTTTTACGACCAGGACATTTTTGTAGACTTTCATTTATTTTCTCCACAGGCACATTTGTTACCACCCTACGTGGAGAAGATGTTCTATCTTTGCACCGTGATCAGTGAAACGTGATTTAGAAAGTTAACGATTTTGTGATTTGTAAATCAGATAGTTACATGCTTTATCACCGCTTTCGTGAAACACGAAAAAAAGTAAAAAAATCAAAGATTAATCTAAAACTTAAAATGGAAGAAAAAATGTTTTGTTTCCAATGTCAGGAAACTGCAAAAGGAACCGGCTGCACCCTCGCTGGCGTGTGCGGCAAGAAAGCCCAGACTTCAGGTCTCATGGATCTGTTGCTCTCTGTTACACGTGGCGTAGGCAGCATCATGCATGTTTTGCATAAAAACAAGGTGGAGACCTGCAACCATCCCGCCGACTTTATGATTGATGCCCTCTTCAGCACCATCACCAACGCCAACTTCGACGACGAGGCACTAAAGCAGAAGATACGCAATGGTCTGAACTACAAGGCCAGGCTGACCAACAAGGCAGCCCAGAACAACGTCGTTCTGCCCGATTTCGAAGAGGTAAGCTGGACACCCGTCAATGAAGAGGAATGGGAGGTCGAGGCCAAGAAGATTGGTGTGCTGCGCAACGAGAATGAAGACATACGTTCGCTGAAAGAGACCGTCACCCTTGGCGTCAAGGGTATGGCGGCCTACTACGAACATGCCGCCCGCCTGGGTTATCGCGACGAAGGGATCATCGATTTTATCGCAGACACGCTATACGATACTTGCCGTAGCGACATCAGCTTGGACGACCTCATTGCCCTGACGTTGAAGACCGGCGACTATTGCGTGAAGGCAATGGCCCTGTTGGACCAAGCCAACACTGGCACCTACGGCCATCCTGAGATAAGCCACGTGAAACTGGACGTGGGCAAGAACCCCGGCATCCTCATCAGCGGACACGACTTACGCGATCTGCAGCAACTGCTGGAACAGACACAGGGCACCGGCGTGGATGTATACACCCACGGCGAGATGCTGCCGGCACATTATTACCCCGAGCTGAAGAAATACCCCAACCTCGTGGGTAACTATGGAAACGCCTGGTGGAAACAGCGCGAGGAATTCAGCACCTTCAACGGCCCCATCGTATTCACCACGAACTGCCTGGTGCCTCCCATGCCCAACGCTAACTACAACGATCGTGTGTTCACCACCAACAGCGCAGGTATGCCGGGATGGAAGCATATCGAGGCCGACGAGAATGGCGTGAAAGACTTCAGCGAAGTGATAGCCATCGCCAAAACCAGTCTGGCTCCAACAGCCATAGAGGCGGGCGAGATTGTGGGTGGATTTGCACACAACCAGGTGTTCGCCGTAGCCGACAAGATCGTGGAAGCCATCAAGGCAGGCAAGATACGCCGCTTCTTCGTCATGGGAGGTTGCGACGGACGCATGCCCTCGCGCAACTACTATACCGAATATGCCAAGGCACTGCCCAAGGACACCATCATCCTCACCAGTGGCTGCGCCAAATACAAATACATCAAGCTGAATCTAGGCGACATCGACGGCATACCCCGCGTACTTGATGCCGGCCAATGCAACGACAGCTACAGCTGGGCTCTCGTGGCCCTGAAGCTGAAAGAGGTCTTCGCCCTGAACGACATCAACGACCTGCCCATCACATTCAATATAGGTTGGTACGAGCAGAAAGCCGTCACCGTGCTGCTCGGTTTGCTTTCCCTCGGCGTGAAGAACATCCACATTGGACCCACGCTGCCCGCCTTCCTCAGTCCTACCGTCCGCAAGGTACTGGCCGACAACTTCGGCCTCGGCACCATCGGTACCGTGGAGGAGGACCTCAAAGCCGTGCTTTAAGTCATCAGTGACATATTAAGTAAAGGGCAATGAGTAATGCTAGCCCAATGGTGGCACATACTCATTGCCCTTTTTATGGCAAGATATTACGTCGCCGCCTTTGACACCGGCGACGGTGATGCGTTGCTTTGCACGCATTATCTTATTACTCTTTCCCGTAAATTCCATCCGTCATCGGCAATTGACAGCTTGTATCCGTGAAAAACAATACAACCAAAAGAGCGTTTCTGTGTGTCCAGAACGCTCGTAGTCTTTACTTGTCCGCCAGACTGAGACACATTCGTTTCTCTGGCCCCGCGACTGAAACCGCACAGTTTCAGTGTCTGGCGTAGCTGCTACCAGGCTTCTCACCATACGGTTCTGATTGCAAAGATACACACTTTTTCGTTATTGCGAGAAAAAATCGCATGCACAAGAAAAAAAGAAGGACATAGGTGAATATGTCCTTCTGTATGTAGATGATCTTCATATGGTTATCGTCATTGCGCTTTGCTTTCCATGGGATTGTAGAACACAAACTTGTCGTCGATGACATCGATGATGATGTTGTCGTTGGTGTGTATTCTCTCCTCTAGGATGGCGCGGCTGAGTTCGTTGAGTATCTCACGCTGTATGACCCGTTTCACTGGCCGTGCACCCATGGCGGGGTCGTAGCCTATGTCCGCCAGGTGGTTGACGGCGGCATCGGTGGTGCTGATGATGATGTCGTTCTTTTCCAGCATCTTGGCGACCACTTTCAGCTGCAGTTTTATCACCTCCTTGATTTGTGACTTCGTGAGGGGATGGAACATAATGATCTCGTCGATACGGTTGAGGAACTCGGGACGTATGCGCTGTTTCAGCAGGTTCATCACCTCTTTCTTGGTCTCCTCGTAGAGGTATGGGGCGTTGACATCCGTGGCATCGTTCATGCGCTCCTGGATGATGTTGCTGCCCATATTTGATGTCATGATGATGATGGTATTCTTGAAGTCGGCGGTGCGGCCTTTGTTATCGGTGAGACGGCCGTCCTCCAGCACTTGCAGCAGTGTGTTGAATACATCGGGATGTGCCTTCTCTATCTCGTCGAACAGCACGATGCTGTAGGGCTTGCGCCGTACTGCTTCTGTCAGTTGGCCGCTTTCTTCGTAGCCCACGTATCCCGGGGGTGCTCCTATTAGGCGGCTGACGCTTTCGCGCTCCTGGTATTCGCTCATGTCGATGCGTACCATCATGTTTTCGTCGTCGAACAGCACCTCTGCCAGTGCTTTGGCCAGTTCGGTCTTGCCTACGCCCGTGGTGCCTAGGAAGATGAAGCTGCCGATGGGGCGGCGTCCGTCGCTGAGGCCTGTTCGGCTGCGCCGTATGGCGTTGGCGATGGTGGTGATGGCTTCGTCCTGTCCTATCACACGCTTGTGCAGTTCGTCCTCGAGGTGCAGCAGACGTTCGCGTTCGCTCTGCAGCATCCGCGTGACGGGGATGCCCGTCCATTTGGATACCACTTCCGCTACCTGGTCGGCATCCACTTCCTCATTTATCATGGCATTGTCGGCCTGCATGGCCTTCAGTTCCGTCTTCAGGGTGTCCACTTTCTTTTGTGCCTCCACTATGCGTCCATAGCGCAACTCTGCCACTTTGGCATAATCGCCGCCGCGTTCCGCCGTCTCGGCCTGATACTTGTAGTCCTCGATGTTTTTCACCTCGTTTTGTATGGCTTCCACCTTCTCTTTCTCGCTTTGCCATCGCACTTTCATCTGGTTGCGCTGCTCGTTCAGTTCGCCCAGCTCGTGTGCTATCTGGTTCAGCTTCTCGGTGTCGTTCTCACGCTTTATGGCTTCGTTTTCTATCTCCAGTTGGCGTATCTTGCGCTCTATCTCGTCCAGTTCCTCGGGCACGCTGTCTATTTCCATGCGCAGTTTAGCAGCGGCTTCGTCGATAAGGTCTATGGCCTTGTCCGGAAGGAAACGGTCGCTGATATAGCGGTTGCTGAGGGTAGCGGCGGCAATCAGCGCGTCGTCCTTGATGCGCACTTTGTGATGCACCTCGTAGCGCTCCTTCAGTCCACGTAGTATGCTGATGGTGTCTTCCACGCTGGGTTCGTCTATCAGCACGCTTTGGAAGCGGCGTTCCAGTGCCTTGTCTTTCTCGAAGTATTTCTGATATTCCGCCAGTGTGGTGGCACCGATGGCTCTCAGCTCGCCGCGTGCCAGTGCGGGCTTAAGTATGTTGGCTGCATCCATGGCACCCTCGCCACCGCCGGCGCCTACTAGTGTGTGTATCTCGTCGATGAAAAGGATGATTTCACCGTCACTATCATTGATTTCGCGTATCACGCTTTTCAGTCGTTCCTCGAACTCGCCTTTGTACTTGGCACCGGCTATCAGTGCGCCCATGTCTAGGCTGTAGATGGTCTTGCTTTTTAGGTTTTCCGGCACGTCGCCGCTGATGATGCGGTGCGCCAGCCCTTCCGCAATGGCCGTCTTGCCCACGCCGGGTTCGCCGATGAGGATAGGGTTGTTCTTGGTACGGCGGCTCAGTATCTGTAGCACGCGACGTATCTCTTCGTCGCGACCTATTACGGGATCCAGCTTGCCGGCTTGCGCCAGTTGGTTCAGGTTGCGGGCGTATTTGTTCAGTGCGTTGAAACTCTCCTCTGCCGTCTGGCTGTTCACCTTGCTGCCTTTGCGCAGGTCTGCGATAGCGGATCTGAGTCCATTCTCGCTGACACCGGCCTCGTTAAGCATCTTGCTGGCCGCGCTATGTCCGCCTAGGATGCCCAGCAGGAGGTGCTCTACGCTGACGAACTCATCGCCCATCTTGCTGGCTATCTGCGTGGAGTTGATGAGTGCCTGGTTGGCATCGTTGGACATATATTGCTCGCTGCCGCTGACGCGAGGATATGCCTCTATGGCTTGGTTTAGCTGCTGCTGTAGACGTGGCAGGTTCACTTCCAGTTTTTTCAGCAGGAAAGGTATGACATTCTCGTCTTCGGTGAGGATGCCTTTCAGCAGGTGCGTGCATTCGATGGTTTGTTGGCCTTTCCCAATCACTATCTCCTGTGCCTTCTGTATCGCCTGCTGCGCTTTGATTGTGAATTTGTTTAGGTTCATAATTATTTATATATGGTGTTTTTTCTTTTGTGATACAAAACTTTACCAATAAAACAACAAATACCATGCCAACTTCTTTGTGCTGACAAAATGTCAGTATCAACGAAGCGATAGATGTTACCGATGCCGTAGAAGCAAGAAGGTGGCAAGTTATTTTTACCCTAATTTCTTTTTTTATATTTAAATCAATATTTTTTAGTATTTTTGCAGTTTCAAATCATAGCGTCCCAAACATGGATAATTACATTGTATCAGCACGTAAATACCGTCCTTCCACCTTTGCCAGCGTGGTGGGACAAGAGCATATTACCACCACTTTGAGGAATGCCATACACACAGGGCAGTTGGCGCAGGCCTTTCTGTTCTGCGGTCCCAGAGGCGTGGGCAAGACTACCTGTGCTCGTATCCTGGCAAAAACAATCAACTGCCAGCACCTCACCGCCGATACGGAGGCCTGCAACGAATGCGAGAACTGCAAAAGTTTCAACGACAATGCCAGCCTCAACATCTTTGAACTGGATGCTGCCAGCAACAACAGCGTGGACGACATTCGCGAACTGGTGAAGCAAGTGTACATCCCGCCGCAGACTGGCAAATACAAGGTGTACATCATCGACGAGGTGCACATGCTGTCGCCCGCGGCCTTCAACGCCTTCCTGAAAACCCTGGAGGAGCCTCCGGCCTACGCCAAGTTCATTCTCGCCACCACCGAGAAGCACAAGATTATCCCTACCATACTGAGCCGCTGCCAAGTGTTTGACTTCAAACGCATCAAGACGGAGGACATCGTACGGCATCTGGAATATGTAGCCCAAAACGAGGACATCGCCTACGAACCTCAGGCTCTGACTATCATAGCAAAAAAAGCAGACGGCGGACTCCGCGATGCTCTCACCACTTTCGATCAGTTGGTGAGTTTCTGCCACGGCAACCTCACTTACAAGGACTGTCTCCAGAGTTTGAACATGCTGGACAGCACCTACTATTTTCAGCTGGTAAACCTGCTGGTGCATGGCAACATAGCACAAAGCCTGCTGCTGCTGCAAGGAGTGCTGGACAAGGGATTCGACGGACAACATTTCATCACCGGCCTCAGCGAACACCTGCGCAACCTGCTGGTGAGTTGCGACCAAGCCAGCGCACGATTGCTGGAAGTGGGCGAGGACATGAAGCCGCAGTACGTGCAACAGGCGGCACAATGCGGACTGAGTAACATAGTGAACTATCTGGACATTAGCAGCGACTACGAATACAGATACCGCGATGCGGGCAACAAACGGCTGCACGTGGAGGTGTGCCTGATGAAAATGTGCAGGATAGCATTGCAAGGTCAGCCTGGGTTTTGACGTGGGGCTGAAGGGGACGCCAGTTTCCGCTGACGCAAAGGCACAGCCGCCCGCAGCAAGGGCAGCCGCCACGGAGACAGGCACACCACCACCCTTTCAGCCCGCAAATACGACACAATGCCATGGCGGCAATGAGCAAACGTCATCGGTTTCCGCCTCTTCTGCAGTCCAAGTTCCCGCAGCGGCGGCGCCTGCTCTACTGGTGCTACCAGCCTCCCAGGCACTTCCCGATCAGAACACGAGGTGTGGCATGCAGGAACCTACGGCAGTGTCCGATCGGCCGCAGCAGGTGGTACACGTCTCCAGTGCCATACAGCGCAAGAACCGCATAAGCCTGAAAGGGCTTACGGTGTCGGCGGAGGCTGAGGTGAAAAGAATAAAGTACGAAGTTACGAAACCCGTACTCCTCACTCCCGAGGTGCTGGAACGCCTATGGAGAAAGCTGACACAGGAGACCCCTGCCGACACTCCGCTGGGTGAGCTGATCATCACACAGCGAGCGGTGTACAAGGATGCATCCACTTTCAAGATTATTACCACTGACCCCTCCTACGAACAACGTTTCGAACCCTACAGGGCGGAGGTGGAACGCATCATGCGGAGTACACCCTTTACTAATAATCCAGACATACGCTGCCATGTGGTACTGGAAAAAGCAACCCAGCGCAGTGCCTACGAACCGGAAGAAAAATACGTCCAGATGCTGAAAGAAAACCCCGCAATGGCGGCACTGAGGAATATTTTCCCCGACCTGGAAATAGGGTAGGCGGAAGCCCGAGGACGACGAGAACCCTTGTTATGAACGAAACTGCTTGTCTATGGCCGGTATTCTTATTTTCTTAGGTGTGCTGATATTTTGCGCACATCTGTTTGCCGTCCTCTTTAACAAAAAGAGGATTCCAGACGTGCTGCTGCTCATCACCATCGGCATCATCATCGGTCCAGTCTGCGGTTTCGTGCACCCGGCAGACCTCGGCGGCGTTGCCAGCATCTTTTCATCACTCACACTTATCTTCATTCTGTTGGACAGCGGCATAGTCCTCAGCATCGACAGCTTGCGGCGCTATTGGCGCAGTGTGGTGCAGGTAACGTTGCTCGGCTTCATCCTCAGCATGGTGGTAGCAGCGACGGCTTGCTATTTTATGGGCTTCCATGTCACGGAGGCGTTGTTGGTGGGCAGCATGGTGGCGGGAACAGGAGCCTCTATCGTGCTACCTTTGGTACGCCAGATGCGCGTGAGCGAATACACACGCACGGTGCTAACGATGGAAAGCTCGGTGAGCGCCGTGATAAGCATAGTGGTGGCGTTGAGCCTGATGAACTCCTACACAATGGGTGCCGTGAATGTGGGCAGCATGATAGGAAAATTGCTGGCATCGCTGATAATGGCCTTGTTGCTGGGTGTCTTGGGCGGCGTGATATGGAGCAGTCTGCTGGACCATGTGCGCAAGATGCAGAATAGCATGTTCCTTACGCCGGCATTCGTATTCGTGCTGTTCGGAATCACCGAGTTGCTGAACTTCAGCGGTGCCATAGCCGTGCTGATGTTTGGACTGGTGCTGGGCAATCCGGACTATTTTCGATTCTCTTTCATCGACAAGATGCAGCGGCATCATCTGCGTCCCCTTCAGAACAACGAGAAAAGTTTCTTCAAGGAGCTGGTGTTCATCTTCAAGACCTACTTCTTCGTGTATATTGGCATCTGCATACCCTTCACCAACTCTGTGGCATTGGTGCACGGCGCCATTATCACAGCCGCCTTGTTCCTGATACGTTTTCTGCTGCTGCAGGTTGTGGGACGCGAGAACACACGCAACGACCGCAGGGTGGTGAGCATGATGATACCTAAGGGCTTGTCGGCGGCATTGCTGGCCTCCATGCCCGAACAGATAAACCAGGCGGCAGGAGCAGAGGTGATACCCAGCGCCATGATGGTCAAACATCTGGTGTATTCAATCATCTTCTTCTCCATCATCTTCACCTCGTTACTGGTGATTGTATCCCACAAAGACCTAGTAATGCCTCAGCCAGAAAGCAAAGAAGGGCCGAATGACACGTCGCCCGCCAGCCATGCGGAGATGGCTGATTTTAACGGCAAAAACATTTCCACTAACGAAAGAATATGACATTCTATAAATTCGACGGCGCCGGCAACGACTTTATACTGCTGGACATTCGTCAGCACGACCCCGCACTTACCACAGAGCAGATAGCACGTCTGTGCCACCGCCGCTTCGGCATAGGAGCGGATGGACTTATGACATTGGGCAACAGAGAAGGCTACGATTTCGAGATGCGTTACTACAACAGCGACGGACACCTAGGCAGCATGTGCGGTAACGGAGGCAGATGTATTACCGCCTTTGCCAAGATGATGGGTGTGAAACCCAAAAACGATGAATCAATGCAACATTCCATACACGGTATCTACCATTTCTCGGGCTACGACGGAGAACACAGCAGCACTATCATTTCCTGGGACGGAAGCAAAGGCATCGTGAGGCTGAAAATGAGAGACATCAGCGACATACGTCCCTGCCTGGACGGCTGGTTTCTGGACACTGGAAGTCCACACTATGTACAGGTGGTGACAAAGCTGGGAGGCTATGACGTGTTCAACAAGGGACGTGAGTTGCGCAACCGAAAAGATATCTTCCCCGAAGGCACCAATGTGGACTTCATAGAGCCACAGGCCGACGGCACGCTCTATGTCCGCACATACGAACGCGGCGTGGAAGACGAGACCTACAGCTGCGGCACAGGAGTGACAGCATCGGCACTGGTGTATGGCACACGAATAATAGACGGCACAGACCAGGTAAAGCTTTACGCCCCAGGAGGCAGCTTCACTGTGGATTTCGATGCCTTCGGAAACGGCGCAAGGGATGTCTTTCTCATAGGCCCCGTGAGTTTCAACTTCCGAGGCGAGATTGAAAGACAGTATAGTTAATTAAAAATCAACCGATTAATAATTTATTTTATATATTACAGTCATGAAAGACCTTAAAGGAACAAAGACCGAAAAGAATTTGCAGGACGCTTTCGCAGGCGAAAGCATGGCTCGCAACAAATACACCTACTATGCCAGCAAGGCGAAGAAGGACGGGTATGAACAGATAGCGGCGCTCTTTGAAGAGACAGCCCTCAACGAGAAAGAACACGCAAAGCTGTGGTTCAAATATCTGCATGACAGCGACGTGCCCGACACTATTACCAACCTGAAGGATGCCGCCGACGGCGAAAACTACGAGTGGACCGATATGTACGCTCGTATGGCCAAGGAGGCTCGCGAAGAGGGCTTCACGGAGATTGCTCTGAAGATGGAGATGGTGGGAGCCATAGAAAAACATCACGAGGAGCGTTATCGTAAGCTGCTGAAAAACATCGAAGATGCCAAAGTGTTCGCCAAGGACGGCGACTGCATCTGGGTGTGTCGAAACTGCGGACACATAGTAGTAGGAAAGAAAGCGCCACAGCTTTGCCCCGTCTGCAACCATCCTCAAAGTTTCTTCGAACTCAAAGCCGAGAATTTCTAAAACACATGTTGTGTAAGGCATCCTCTACGCTTGACGGAGGTCGCTTTTTTGCATGAGAGACGGGAACGCCCTTCCCGTCTCCTGTATTTCTTCTTAAGAATTGCAAACATACGAAATTGTCAGCAATCATCTACGCTCCACTGCACTTTATCACGAGAAGCCGATTTCGCGCTGGTTACATCATTTTGTAGCCATTCCAATAATGCCGTGGCATTGTTCTTTGCCAGCGAACTGGAAGTAACGAGAGTGACATTGCCCTCCGAGAGGCACTTCATTATCTCGTCGTGGAAAACGACAGCCAGCGGATTGGCAGCCAACTCCTGATGATAGCGCAACACGAACTCACCGTATTGCTCGGTATGAGAATGATACCACTGACGGAGTTCCTTACTCGGAGCTATGTTCTTAGCCCAGGCATCCACTCCCGCTTTGACCCTGGTAATGCCACGCGGCCATAGCCGGTCAACGAGAATCCGCTTCCCGTCCGACTCCTCCACTTCCTGATATATGCGTTTTATCTGAACGTCCATATCGCCATTCCACATCGTCATATCCCGAAAATCAGCAGCAGCGTCAATGCTATCAGTGCCAAGTCGCCTTGTTTGGGGAATATCTTCGGGTGGGACGGATGGCTCCATAGGCAGCAACTACCAGGGTACACCCCAGCAGCATGGCCGCGACGGCGCGGGAATGCAGGGTGAACAGGGCCATCATTAGCATGCCGGCGATAACGAGGTTGTACACCCCCTGATTCTTCAGCAACACGTTTACGTTTTTGTCGTTCAGCACCTCCCGACTCATCCCGAAGGTTACGGAGGTCTTCTGCGACGTCTTCGCAAGGGTTTCGAGGTAGAAGATGTAAACGAACTCGATTGCAACGAGGACCACGAATATATCAACAACGATGTTCATAACTATATGATTTTCTTCATTGTCCCAATTTATATTAACTATTGTTATATCCCGGAAACGAGGAGACCTAAATTCCAGTTACAAGTGCGACACTAAGTAAAAAGTGCACCAAAAATTTGGTGCTTTCGGGTCAAGTGACCATTTTTGTGTTGCATGTGAAAAAATATACACACCTAACCGAAGAGACACCATCTCCGTGTGTTTAAAGAAAGGATAGATCGTAAGACCTATCCTTCTCTTTTATCTGCATTTGTGACCCCGGCGGGACTCAAACCCACGACCTTCGGAACCGGAATCCGACGTTCTATTCAACTGGACTACGGGGCCAATGATATTATGTAATACGTCAAGTTGACATCTTTATTGTGTTGAAATCAATATTTTTTGAATAGAATTAACCTTATGGACTTTATTATCTTTTCTCTGGATAATGGAGGTTCTCTTCCG
>CAMURW010000003.1 GCA_947097635.1 uncultured Bacteroidales bacterium | reverse complement strand
AGCGTAACCAACTTTCCCAACTTCGCCAGCACCATCAATCCGCAACTGAGCCAGACATTTAGCGACGAGCTGCGCAACATGTTCCAAAGCCAGACCAGCCTCGCTATCACCAACGAAGAGGGCGACTTGCAGGTGAGCGGCGAAATCACAGGCTACGACACGCGTGCCAGCGCACTGTCCAGCAACGACGAAGTAAGCACCAACAGGTTCACCATCACCGTGAAGGTGCATTTCGAGAACGCGATGGACCCCGGTGCCAACTTTGACCAGCAATTCTCGCGCTACAGAGACTACAACGCACAGCTGGACTTCTCCAGCGTGGAGAGTCAGCTGGTGACTGAGATTGTGAAAGATCTGTGCGAGGACATCTTCAACAAAGCAGTGGTGAACTGGTAACGCAAATACAGCAATACCCGTGAAAGAGAAGAATTATTCTGCTGCACGCATCAGGAAACTCACCTCCCTGGCAGTGGGACTGCTGGGATGCCTTGTGTACGGCTTCACCACAGAGCCTTCGGTGAGCTGGTGGGACTGCGGCGAATTTCTCGCCACCTCACGCTACCTACAGATAGGACACCCCCCAGGGGCACCCCTCTATTCCTTGCTCGAGCATCTCTTCATGATGCTGGCAGGCGGAAATCCGCAAACGATGGCGTTCTTCGGCAACCTGCTGTCAGCCATAGCAGGCGGAGTGACGGGAGGGTTCCTGTGTGCCACCATCATGCTGTTGGCAGACCGCATTCCCGAAAAAGAGGCACAGGAAGGCGCTGCCCACACAGATAAAGGGTATCGTGTGCTGGCGGCTGTTCTGGCAGGAGGGGTGGGATCGCTGTGCTACGTGTTCTGCGATACTGCGTGGTTCAGCGCAGTGGAGAGCGAAGTGTACAGCCTCGCCATGCTACTCAGTGCCATCATCATATGGGCTGCCATGCGCTGGTCCGAGGCAGACGAAAGCGACGACCTTCGTACACAGCAACAAGCACCACGCTGGATACTGCTTGTAGCTCTTGTGCTGGGACTCGGCATCGGCGTGCACCAACTTACACTGCTCACCACTCCGGCGTTGCTGGTCACCTACCTGACCCACCGCCTGGCCCACAAGCCATACAACAGACAGGCCACCAACATCGGAAATAAACTGAAGGTGTTGTCGCTGGCAGCCTTGTTCTTTCTGATAGGAACCACTCCTATGCTCATTTTGCCCATCCGCGCCGCAGCAGACACCCCTCTGAACGAAGGCGACCCCAGCACGTGGAAGGCCTATAAAGACTACGTGGGACGCGAACAATACAGCCATGCACCCCTATATCCCCGCATCTGGCGCATACGCAGCGACAACGACATCGCCCATTACGACACCTGGTGCGACGATGCCGCACATCCCGGTGTGAAAGAGAACGTGCAGGTGCTCTTCGCCTATCAGTTCAACTACATGTACCTGCGGTACCTGATGTGGAACTTCAGCGGACGTTACAACGACCGCCAAGGCTACGGCAGCCTACAAAACGGTCAGTTTATCACCGGCATCCCTCCCATCGACAAGCTGCTGGTGGGCACGGGAAAGGCATTACCAAACAGCATGCCCAAGGCAGGCCACAACGCATACTTCCTGCTGCCGCTGCTACTAGCAGTCATAGGCATCTGCTTCCACTCCAGTCGCCACAAGGGCGACTTCTGGGCCACCTTCACGCTCTTCATCGTCAGCGGCATAGGGCTTTCCGTGTATCTCAACCACCCCGTCTACGAGCCCCGCGAGCGCGACTACGTGTACGTCCTCTCTTTCTATGCCTTCGCCATCTGGATAGGGCTGGGAGCCGCAAGCCTACTGCTGTGGCTGCAGGAGGCAGCGAAGAGGAAAAACAAAGCCAAACACGGCGAGAGAAAAGCATTGCGACCCTATCTCGCCCTGCTTACGCTCGGAGTGCCGCTGCTGATGGCCTGCCAAAACTGGGACGACCACAACCGCGCCAGCCGTCGGCTGCCACGCGACATCGCCTACAATTACCTGAATGAGTGCGAGCCAAACGCCATTTTCCTAACCTACGGCGACAACGATACCTTCCCGTTCTGGTATCTGCAATATGTGGAACACGTGAGACGCGACGTGCAGATCATCAACCTCAACCTGCTGGGCACCGACTGGTATCAGCGTCAGATAGTAGGTCAGATGAAACTGAATGCCGACAAGTACGAGCCTAAGAGGAATATTGTCGAAGCACTGAACTGGCTGCTGGAGGAGAACATGGTAATGGGAAAAACGGTTGACAGCACCACGGGAGATACCATACAACAAGCCTGTTTGCGACGCCCCATCCAAATAAGCCACTATGCCAAAGACCAATATCCTATGTTCTTCAAGGGTCACACGAAAATGGTGGGATTCAGCTACCGTGTGTTGCCACAAATAAGCGACACCTTAGACTGCGATGCCTTTCTGGACAACGTCTGCAACAGCAAATGGCAGAAAACATTAGAGGATGCCTACATCGACGAGATTACGCAGCGTTTCCTCAACACCTATTGGCAACACTCACTCACACTGGTACAAAACCTGATGGATAAGAAGCGCCCGCAAAACGCCTTGCTAGTGCTAGACAAACTATACGAGAACCTCAACTACTGCTACTCCGACGACCTGAGAATACCCTGTCGCGCACAACAATGCTACGCTACGCTTTCACAAGACACCACGCTCTCCCCCACCCTACGACAGCAGGCACAACAACGTGCCGACTGCCTGGATTCCCAAACGCGTTACAAGGCACAAGAGTGGGCCAACTACTACGCTACCCTCCCGCCCCGCCTGCGAGAATATATCCCCTATACCCTCCAGCCCCTACAAGAAGTACTACGGCAACAACAACTCCCGACACCGATTCCCCTCCCCCATAGTTTCTAATTTGATTGAAAAAAGGCATCCCATGAAAAGGATGCCTTCAAATACATCGTTTGAATAGTAAGCACGTAGGGATAACGACAGAGTGTGCGATTTGTTGTGCCAGAGAAAGAATAATATCAACAAAAATAAAATTTAACATTTGTGACTACTGCCAACAGAAATACTACCCCGACACCAGCCAGCACGGGAAGCCTGTTTGCTGGCACTACGAGCATCATGCTGGTCTTTGTGGCAATGACGCTGGCACTCTGCGTACTGTATGGCTGCGCCAACCAAGGACTTCCTACGGGAGGCCCCAAGGACGTGACGCCACCAGTGGCGCTCTCCTTTTCCCCACCAAACGGCACGACGAATTTCAATGGCAACGAGTTTTACGTAGAGTTCGACGAATACGTCACCATCAAAGATCAGGACGGCATACTGGTATCGCCGCCCATGAACCCAAAGCCGATCTACAGCACCAAAGGACGCGGAGTGGCGGTGAAACTGCGCGACACCCTACTGCCGAACACCACCTACCTCTTCCAGTTCAGAAACGCCATCGCCGACTTCAACGAAGGAAACCCGCTGCCCTGCACGGAATATGTCTTCTCCACAGGCAACCTGCTGGACACCTTCTGCCTAGGCGGCATGGTAAAGGACGCGCTAAGCGACACCCCCAGCGAAGAGACGATAACCGTGCTGCTATACGACGCTGCTACTTTCACAGATTCCAGCGTCCTCGGTGCCGCACCCAGCTACACCACACGCTGCGACAAAGCTGGCTACTTTATGTTCAACTATATCCGACCAGGAGGCTATCGCATACTGGCACTGGAAGACGGCGACAAGAACCTAAAACTAGGCAACAACGAGGCTGTGGCATTCTGCGACAGCGTGGTACATTCATACTACGAAGCACCGCCGGCACCTCGCGACACTACGCTACCGGACAGCGCTTGGCACATCGTGGACAGCATACAGAAAGCCGACAGAGGACCAAAGCTGCAGAAACACACCTTGCGTCTCTCCTCGCCGGTCACGGACATTCAGCGCGTCACCAGCCACACCATGCCCCGCAAAGCCTACGCCGCCATCATCACACAGTTGCCCATGACGAAACCACGGCTGCACAACCTGTACGGCGACAGCATCGTCTGGCAACTCAACAGCACAAGGGACACCCTGCAGGTATGGGCACTCACCCCCACTTTGGACACCATGATGCTGACACTGCACGACGCTTCTGGCGTGAACGATACGCTGAAGCTGCGCTACCGCCACGTGAAGAACAAGGTGGAGCAGCTTGAATCAGAACCCAGTACCACCAGCAAGCGCAGCCTGGAAAACCTGAAAGCACCACCAATGCTCAGCACCAACGCTACAGGCAAGTTTAACTACTTCGACACGCTGTGGCTGCAATGCGGGATACCTGTCAAAGAAATAGTAGCACCGCAGCAACAATGGCAATATGGCCTATCGGAAGGCGACACCAACGCGAGAGGAGGCTACATCATCATTAGAAACCTCACCGACAGCACTGAACAGAGATGCTGGACACAGCTCTATGGCTCACGCCTCAAAGCAATAGTGCACTTTTCCGGCGACACCGCTCTCCCCTCCTTGCAGCAAGGCAAGAAATATCAACTAATCGTGTTGCCAAGACTACTGACAGACATCTATGGCCACAGCAACGATTCGCTGATTTCCTCTTTCGAGGTGAACAGCGCCAATGCTTTCAGCAGCATCATGCTGGAGGTGACGGTGCAAAACGCTTCAGACTTCATCTTCCAGCTGCTAGGCAGCAAGGACAAGGTAGTGAGGGAACAGATTGTCAGAGAGGCTCAGTGTACCAAAGAGAGAATAACCATAGCCTTTCCCAACGTCACCCCCGGCACCTATCGCATACGTGCCATCGAGGATGTCAACCACAACGCGAAATGGGACGCATGCAACTATTGGCAGCACACGCAGCCGGAACGCGTCTTCTACCTCGACGAAAGCATGGAACTTCGTGCTAACTGGGAAGTGAATGAAAAGTTTTCTATCGAGAATTTTTCTAACGAACAGTAAACGATGAGCAACGAGACAATGAACGATGACACCTTCAGGGGTTCAGGAGGCAAGGAACTGAAAGGCAAGTTGCTGTCTGGCCTGTTTTGGGTGCTACTCGCCAACTTGATCATCAAGCCCTTCTGGATTCTGGGCATAGAAGTGGACGTGCAGAACGCCGTCGGCGACACCACCTACGGCTTCTACTTCGTCGTCTTCAACCTGACCTACATCTTCAACATATTGCTGGACTTAGGAGTCACCAACTTCAACGCACGCAACATCGCACGCAACCCTCTGCTCATTCAGAAGCATCTCTCTGGCATACTCACCATCAAAGTGCTGCTGCTGGTGCTATATGTCGTCGTCACCTTCACCACAGCACTCCTGCTGGGCTATGACAGCCAACAGTTTAGGCTGCTGGCGTGGCTCTGCTTCAACCAGTTTCTCAACTCCCTCATCGCCTATCTTCGCAGCAATTTCCAGGGACTGCTAATGTTCAGGATGGACAGCCTGCTCAGCGTGCTGGACCGCATCCTCATGATTGTCATCTGCGGCTTTCTGCTGCGTGGACCTTTCTGTGCACAGCAGCAAGGCATCTTCCGTATCCAGTGGTTCGTGTATGCGCAGACAGCGGCTTATCTTCTCGCTGCCACTGTGGCGCTGATTGCCATTGGCAAGACTGTGGGGCTTCAGCGACTCACCTGGAACAAGCCTTTCACGCTGGCCATCCTAAAAAAAAGTGCACCATTTGCTCTGCTGGTACTGCTGATGGCCAGCTACAACCGCATAGACCCCATCCTGCTGGAGAAGCTGCTGCCCGTCGGCGGCAACTTCCACGCCGGCATCTATGCAAAAGCCTTCCGGCTGCTGGACGCGCTGACTATGCTGTCATATCTCGTCTCCATCCCCCTGCTGCCCATCTATTCCAAGCTCACCAAGGAGGCAAGCACGGAGAAGGAAAGAGAGGGCAACGCGAAAGCAAGCACAGGAAAAGGGGGGCAGGCCCTTGACGTGGCAAAGCGCGAAAGCAGCACGAAAGAGCTGGCGGATATCACCCGAATGACATTCTCGCTGATGGTCTTCGTCACCGTCAGCATCGCGTCGACGCTGTTCTGGTTTGGCGACGGCGTACTGGATATGCTGTATCACGGCAATGCCAACGCAGGCAACGTGAACCACGTGTTCCGCATCCTGATACTAGGCTATATTCCCATCGGCCTCACCTACATCTTTGGCACGCTGCTCACCGCCAATGGCAGCCTGCGGCAGCTGAACCTCTGTGCCGCACTGGCACTGGTGGTAAACATCGGGGTCAACCTTGTTTGCATCCCACGCTGGGCCGCCAGCGGCGCTGCCGTGGCCAGCCTCACCACTCAATCATTCATGGGGGTGGCGCAGATGATACTGGCGTTCCGCATCTTCCATTTCCGTCCTCGACAAGGCTACATCCTAAGGCTGCTGGCATTTGTGGTGCTGGTACTTATCAGCTGCTATCTCCTTTCGGCACTGCAAGGCTGCATGGCCGCCCTCACAGACATCGTAGCTATCGCCATCATGGCCGCCATCGCCATCATCATGGCACTCGTTTTACGGCTCATACATCCCAAGGAAATTCTTCGTTTCCTGAAACAGGACCACTAGCCCCCCTTCGGCGACGAAACTACATATATACATAATCACACAATAATATTACGCTTCTCGCGTTCTTTGGTTTGAATATCTTTTTAGAAATATCATAATAAAGAAATCACACTGAATATGAAGAAAGCATACCTTTTCCCTGGACAGGGAGCGCAATTTGTAGGCATGGGCAAAGACCTCTACGAAGGCAACGCCAACTGCAAGGAAATGTTCGAGAGCGCCAACGACATCCTGGGGTTTCGCATCACGGACCTCATGTTTACCGGCACTCCCGACGACCTGAAGCAGACCAAGGTGACGCAGCCAGCCATCTTCCTCCACTCCGTGATTCTCGCCACCTATTTGGGCGACACCTTCCAGCCCGACATGGTGGCCGGACATTCGCTGGGCGAGTTCAGCGCCCTAGTGGCCGCCAAAGCGATGAATTTCGAGGATGGTCTGAAACTTGTTGCCGCTCGTGCCAATGCCATGCAGAAAGCTTGTGAAGCTCATCCCAGCACCATGGCCGCCATCCTGAAACTGGATGACAAGACGGTGGAGGAACTCTGTGCTTCCGTGAAAGACGAAACTGTAGTTCCCGCCAACTACAACTGCCCAGGGCAACTGGTCATCAGCGGCACCGTGGAGGGCGTAGCTGCCGTTTGCGAGATGGTGAAAGAGATGAAAGGCCGTGCCGTACCCCTGGCGGTAGGCGGTGCTTTCCACTCACCCCTCATGGAGCCGGCACGCGTAGAGCTGCAGGCGGCCATAGAGACGACGCAGTTCCACAAGCCCATCTGTCCCTGCTACCAGAACGTGTGTGCCATGCCCGTCAGTGACCCCGCAGAGATCAAAGCCAACCTCATCAAGCAACTCACCTCGCCCGTGCGCTGGACCGAGACGGTGCAGCAGATGCTGGTTGACGGTGCCGAAGAGTTCATAGAAGTAGGCCCCGGAACCGTCCTGCAAGGCCTGGTGAAGAAAGCCAAGGCCGATGCCGACGCACACAGTGCCGAGATATAATCCCCCAAAAAGAGACTCGATGAAAAAAGTCCTGCTACGTCATTCGAGGCGGCATAGCAGGACTTTTCTTCTTTTAGCGCAGTGCTGAGAGATACTACACACTCTCCTTTAGGGGTGGGAGTGCAGGCATCCTCCGAAGAAACGACGCTACCCCATAGCGGGAAAAAACGCAAGTCTTTTGCAAAGATAACATCCCCTTTGCGGCACATAATGCAAAAGAAAGCGGTATTCCTAAAGGAAGTAGAAACTGCCTACATCGGTCAGGAAACCATCGAACAGTTCCACCACATTCGTGTTGTGCTCATGGAGGAAATTACGGACGAGTTCCCCTTGCGGATGATGTTGCAGGCTGCCCATGAGAAAAACGGTGTCTCTCCCATCTCCCTTGACAGCCTGCCCTATTTTCTCACTATGACACACTCCACAGCAACCGCCGAAGCAGCCCTCGGCATATCCCGGAAGCAAAATCTCTTTGGCGGAAATTAGCAGGGCCTCGATGCCCTGACGTATCAGAGTCTTGTAGATGCCCCCGTCAGAAGTGACTACCGCGTCGTCTGGCAACGTCAATGCACTGCAACGTGCCAACCCTTGTTTTACATGAACGAAATGGAAGCCTTCTTCCCTCAAGGCTTGTCTCAGCACGGGGTCGCAAAAATGCTCATTGCCTATTGCCAGACGACCTCCCACTGCAACATTGTATGCACCCAGCGATGCCTTGGATGCTGCCACTGCTGTCTTACCTATGAGAAACGTCACCCCGGCATCGCCGACTGCGTTGGTAAGTGCCTCCGGCGCATTGGCGGCAAGCACGAAAATGGCGGTTGGCAACTGCGACAGGAACAGATCCACATGCCCTCGCAATGCCTGGTGAGGCAAGTCTGCGGCACGGAAAGGTATTAGAGTACCCCAGCGTTCCAGAGCCTCCTTCGCCTGCCATGGTACCTCACTGTTTATCAGAATTCGTTTCAACGTCTTCTTTTTCCACATCGTTCAGTTTCGCGGTTTGCTTCTTGCCTAGCCACACATAGTCGCGTCCTAGATACAGGCGTTTGGCTTCCTCACTGGTACCGATGTCTTCGGACCTACCTTCCAGCATCAGCCTGCCTTCATACATGATATAGGCATAGTCTGTGATACGCAGCGTCTCGGTGACATTGTGGTCTGTAATCAGTATGCCGATGTTTTTGTCCTTAAGGTGGGCTATGATGTCCTGGATGTCCTGCACGGCGATGGGGTCTACGCCGGCAAAAGGTTCGTCCAGCAACAGAAACTTGGGGTCGTTGGCCAGTGCACGTGCAATTTCTGTGCGACGACGTTCGCCACCGCTGAGCTGCACGCCCTTGCTGGAACGGATTTTCTTAAGGCCAAACTCGGCGAGCAGGTTCTCCCGCTTCTCGTGCTGCTGGTCCTTAGTGAGGTCCGTGCGAAACTCCAGTATGGCGCTGATGTTGTCCTCCACGCTAAGATTACGGAACACACTGGCTTCCTGTGCCAGATATCCTATGCCATGCTTGGCACGCTGGTACATAGGCATCTCCGTAATTTCGTCCTCGTCGATGAACACCTTTCCTGCGTTGGGCTTAATAATGCCCACAATCATATAGAACGTCGTCGTCTTGCCAGCACCGTTGGGTCCCAGCAGTCCCACTATCTGTCCTTGTTTCACTTTCACAGACACTTGGTTCACCACTGTCCGCTTGCGATATTTTTTTACTACATTCTCGGTGCACAGTTCCATTGTTTCCATATTGGGTATTTTTCGCAGAAGGCATCAAAAGTTGCAAGGTTTTAATAAAAAAGCCATCCGAAAAACTATAAAAGCATAGCGAAACGTCTACCTGTGTTTTTTTTACAAAGACGACAACTGTCTGATACTCAAAATTCCATTACGCTAAAAACGCATCGTAGCGAAAAAAAAACTGCCGTATCAAAAAAAAACTTTATCTTTGTAATATAAAATAAAGAACACAACACCATACTTTGTTTTATACCTTTATTATTACTAGCAACGGTGCTTTCTCTATACAAAGTAACGTAACAGCAGTAATAAAATTATAGCAAACGAGACAAAAAATATGTGCGAGATTAATCTAAGAGCAAAACTGAAAGAGATATTTGGCTTCGACAACTTCAAGGGCGACCAGGAGGCTATCATCAAGAGCCTCCTGGAAGGCAACGACACCTTCGTCATTATGCCCACCGGCGGCGGCAAAAGTATGTGCTATCAGTTACCTGCAATGCTACTGCGCGGCACTGCCGTGGTGGTATCACCTCTTATTGCCCTGATGAAAAACCAGGTGGATGCCGTGCGTTACAACACGGGTATTGATAGGACAGCGCATTTTCTCAACTCGTCGCTCAACAAACAACAGGCCATGGAGGTGAAACTGGACCTATTTGACGGCAAGACCAAGTTACTATATATAGCCCCTGAAACGCTGAGCAAGGAAGAGATCATAGATTTCCTGCAACAAATCCACATCTCCTTTTTTGCCATCGACGAGGCGCACTGCATCAGCGAATGGGGACACGATTTCAGGCCCGAATACCGCAACCTTCGCAAGGCCATCAACACCATATGCCCGCAGGACAACAGCACATCCGCCAAAAGCAAAAAGGAGGCGATAAAGAGGATTCCCATCCTCACACTCACAGCCAGCGCCACTCCCAAGGTGCAGCATGACATCGTGAAGAACCTGCAGATGGAGAACGCCAAGCATTTTGTATCCTCCTTCAACCGACCCAACCTCTATTACGAGGTACGCCCCAAGCCCAGCGACCCTAAATTGCTGCACAAAGAGGTAGTGAAATTCATCAAGGAGAACTCGGGCAAAAGCGGCATTATCTATTGCCTCACCCGCAAACGCGTGGAAGATCTGGCCGAGCTGCTGCAAGCCAACGACATCAGGGCACTGCCATACCATGCCGGCATGGAAACCAGCATACGCACTGCCAACCAAGACAAATTCCTGAACGAAGATGCCGAAGTTATCGTCGCCACCATCGCATTCGGCATGGGCATCGACAAGCCCGACGTGAGATTCGTGATACACTATGACATTCCCAAGTCGCTAGAAGGCTATTATCAGGAGACGGGGCGTGCCGGACGTGACGGCGGCGAAGCCAAGTGCATCGCATTCTACAGCGAACACGACGTGGAGAGGCTATACCGCTTCTTCAGCGACAAGAACATTACGGAACAGGAACAGGCCATGCAACTGGTGAACGAAATGGTGTCGTATGCCGAAACCAGCGCCTGTCGCCGTAAGGCTTTGCTAAAATACTTCGGCGAGGACTACCCAGAAGAAAACTGCGGTTGCTGCGACAACTGCCTGCACCCCAAGCCCCGCTACGAGGCCAAGGAGGAGATGCGATTGGCACTAGAGACCATTGTCGCCATGAAGCAGGGCTTCAAGGCCAAAGATATCGTGGATGTGCTGGTGGGCGAGAACACCTCGCAGACCAAATTGTATCGCCACGACCAACTGGAGCAGTTCGGACAAGGCAGCGACCACGACGAACTGTATTGGAAGGCGGTGCTGAGACAGGGCGTGTTCGACAATCTGCTGTACAAAGTGGTGGAACAGTATGGTATACTGCAACTTACCAACGCTGGCTATGATTTCATCAACAACCCGTACGACATCATGGTATCCTGCGACCACGACTACACCGAAAGTGCCAACAACGACGACGACGACCTTTTAGGTGACGCTGCCAGCGGCGACGCTGCCGGCGATGAAATACTGTATGCCATACTGAAAGACCTGCTAAAAGATATGGCCAAACGCGCCGACCTGCCGCCATACGTCATCTTCGAGGACCGCTCGCTGAAGGATATGACCATACAGTATCCTTGCAACATAGAGGAGATGAGCCACTGCACTGGCGTAGGCGTAAACAAAGCACAGAAATACGGACAGCAGTTCGCGCACCTCATCAAGCAATATGTCGAAGACAACGAGATAGAGCGTCCTCAGGACATTATCGTGCGTGGCACTGGCAGCCAGAAAAGCACCAAGAACAAGATTTACATCATCAAATCGCTGGACCGCCGCATGAGTTTCGAAGACATTGCACGCGGCATAGGCCTAAAGATGGACGACCTGCTATCGCTGATGGAGGATATCATCAGCAGCGGCACCAAACTGAATGTGGACTACTACATCGACGAGTTCGTGGACCCAGACCACATGGACGACCTAATGAACTACTGGCAGGAGAGCGAGAGCCCTTCGCTGCAGGATGCCTACGAGGAATTTGCCGATGAACCAGACTACACAGAAGACGAGATACGTCTCTCCAGAATAAAATTCCTCAGCGACGTAGGACATTAGCCCAACCCTCTAATCGCGATAGCCTATCACCTGTCGCACTTCCTGAATGGTGCGGTGGGCGCTGGCCTGGGCTTTTTCTTTGCCCTGGTCCATGATGCTGTTCAGCTGAGCAATGTCGTTTTCTAGTTCCAAGATACGGCTACGGACAGGTGCCACAAAGGCGTTCACGTCCTCCACTAACTGCTTTTTCATGTCGCCATAGCGTATCTGACAGCGGTTGTACAGATCATCGAAGTATGCCACTGTGTCCGGTGTGCTCACTGCACGCATCAGGCAGAAAAGGTTCTCTATCTCCTGAGGCTTGGTTTGGTTTTCCTGCGTGGGACCACTGTCTGTTTTGGCCCGCATGATCTTCTTCTTTACAGCTCCGGGATCATCCGTGAGGAAAATAGTGCTTTCCTCGCCTTCGCTCTTACCCATCTTGGTGGCACCATTGAGAGCAGGAATTTTCACCAGTTCGCCGCCGTAGCTGAACGCCTGCGGCATGGGGAAGACCTCTTTGCCATACAGATTGTTGAAACGCTGTGCGAACACACGTGTCATCTCCAGATGCTGCGCCTGATCCTTGCCCACGGGCACTTTCACGGCCTTATGTATGAGGATGTCGGCAGCCATCAAGGTGGGATAGGTCAGCAAGCCAGCATTCACGTTGTTGGGCTGCTGGCGCACCTTGTCCTTGAACGCTGCCACGCGTTCCAGCTCGCCAAGATAGGCAATCATGTTCAGGTACATATATAGCTCCACTGTCTCGGGCACGTCGCTTTGCAGGTATATCGTGCTTTTGTCGGGGTTCAGTCCACATGCCACGTAGGCCGTCAATATCTTGCGGGCGTTGGCCTTGATGTCGTCGGGATGAGGATGTGTGGTGAGAGAATGGTAGTCTGCTATGAAGAAGAAGCATTCGTAGTCTTCCTGCATCTTCACAAAATTGCGCAATGCACCGAAATAGTTGCCCAGATGTATTTTGCCAGTGGGACGCATGCCACTGCACACAATTTCTTTACTCATTATCTTAATTCGCTTTGTGTTTCGTCACGTCAAGGATAACTAACCACCTAGCTCTTTCATAAAGGAAGTGCCGTTATGCATTCCTCGGAGAACGCTTTTCATTATCCTGACAATCAATATCATATTTTCTACAGCAATCTCAAAGAACCGCTGCATTTCGGAATGCAAAGTTACAGTTTTTCCCTTTGATGGCAGAGAAAAATGCATTGCTAATCTCTCATTATTTATGTTAATCAGCGGCTCTGCCGCTCTCGTACCGCAGCATCAGTGCCAGATACCACAACAGCAATGCCAAGAAGACGGCAGCACTGACCAAGGAAAACAGCAGGATGCCCCGCTGGAAGCTGCGGCAATGGATGCCGCAGAACAACGTGGCTACGCGCAGCACCAGCAACACCAGGAAAAAGAGGAACTCGGCTCGTTGCTTGTTGAATACATTGGCCAAAAAGCTCACGGAACCAGTAGACAGCGCTACAAAGACCCATGGCAACAGGCAACGCACATAGAAACCACAGCCCATCCATTTGCTGCCGAAAGCGAAGACGCACAGCGGCTCGGCGAAGAAAAACAGCAGCACCATAGCTGGCAGCGCCACTGCACAGAGACCTCCTACCAAGCGCCACATATCCGACCACACCGCCTTGCCCTCGCGCACCCTTTCCATCACTCGCACATAGAAGACACGCTCGAAGGCGCTGTTCAGTATGTTCACGGGACGCAGGCAGAGGGTCAGCGACATAGCAAAAAGACCCACCTCCGCCTTGTCGAAATAGAGTGCAAACCACAGCAGGGGCAGGTTGTAGGAGAAACTGTTTATCCAGTCTTTCGGCATGGTGTACAGCGGAAAGTTGCGATGCTTCACTGCTGCTGTACGTTGTTCGCTGCGCGGAATATCCCTAGGCAGCTGCAGCTTTCTCAGCCTTACCAGATAGTTGATGTTGCCAGCCATCTTGCCCAGCACGGTTCCCAGTGGCAGTCCCAGCACTCCAAACACTTTGCCACCCACCTCCGAGAATCCTTGCAGCAGGCCGAATACGATTTTCAGCAATGCGCCGCTGGTTGCCGTCACCATTTCGCTGACGGCAATGGGACGGAACTGCTTGTAGCGGTTGAAGAGACCTGCATACACACGTGTGGTGCCGCAGAAGAACACCATTATCGGAACCAGCAGCGCCAACAGTCCCAAGGCGTTGCTCTTGCCTGGCAAGGCATCGAAGACGACCAGCAGTGCAATCACCATGAGCAGCACAACGGATACGACGGCATTCAGCCGCAGGGCAAAACGCGACACTGCCACAGCCTCCCTATCGCTGTCCGCCCTCACCGCAGCCATCTCGTACTTGCAGGTACCGAGGATAATCAGCACCTCTATGTAGCTGTAGAAAATGTTGTAGACACCAAACTGATGCGGCGTGAAAAGGCGTGCCAGAAGCAAGTAGGACAACATGCCTATGACCTGCGTCCACACGTTGCCTCCCACCAGTGTGGCCGTGTCTTTCATTATCGCTTTCATTTCTTAAATCTTGCTTATCATATCTCGCCGTGGTTTTTCCTCAGCACCCATTCGGCTGCCAGTAGCAGCATGAGGATAACGAATATCAACGGCATATTCAGCAGCTCGCTGTAGCGCCGGTGGCTGTAGATGACGGGAGTGATGTCGTCGCGTTGCTTCAGCAGCGAAGGGAACTGGGATAGCTGCTCCATCATCAGCATCTGCCCTCCTGTCGTCGCTGCCAGGGTGTTCATCAGCGCATGGTCGGCCTTCAGCGTCAGGTCTTCCAGGTTGGCATCTTCCACCAGCAGGGTGCCTTGTGACGAAAGCGCACGTCCATTATAGTTTGTCGTAGCTTTGTAGCTATAGGTGCCGGAAGCCAGCCGTCCCACGTTGAGGACATAGCCCGTGCCTTCTTTGTTGAACTTGTATTGTGAGGTTGTCGGCGACATGGAGCCGTTATCCTTTTGCGAGATGTCTTTTTCAGCCCTCCCGTCTCCTTGGGCATCCGCGTTTCCTATACTTCTAAGTTCCAGCGAGACCTCCGGCTGGTTCACTACCTCGTAGTTTTCGTTGTATAGTTCGGCTTCCAGCGTCACTTCTTCGTTTTCGTGCCACACCTTTTTGGCATTCACTCTGAACCGGTCCTTGTTCACGCGCAGTGCCGTATATGTCACCAGTTTGCTCATGAGGTGGTCGAAATGTTCGTTGGTGCTGTTCTGCTGATAGTCGGCCATGCGCCATTTCCACAGTCCCTCGCCCGTCACCACTGTGTAGCGCAGTTCCTGCTGTTGGCATACTGCCACAAGGGGTTGCCCGCTGTTCACGGTACCGATTCTTGCGGTGAACAGAGCCTGCGTGTTGGCTGAAGTGCGATATTGTCCAAATGGCGATGTCAGGGGAGGATAGTTCTCTGTCCTTTGCGTGATTTCGTCGTCCAAGGTGAAGGCAGTGAAACTCTCGTTGTAGAGAGGCATGGCTTCGCTGGTTCTATCCAGCTGACTGAATATCTCCACGCCGGCGTGCAGCTTGTTGAAGAGCGGCAGGTCGCTCATAGCTCCTACCACGAACATCAGGGGTAGATGCGCCTTCACGGCTTGCGACGCGATGTCGCTGCCCAGCCCGCTACGGGCAGGCAACTGATGCAGTATCACCATGTCGTAGTCGCGGAAGTTGCCTTTCCAGTCGCGCGCTACGAAGGTCTCCACCTCGTAGTTCTGATGGATCTCTATGCTGCGCCGCATGGCAGCAACGTCGGGATGTGGTGCGGAAGCTATTATTGCTATCTTCTGGTGGCCGTCTATCACCTCCACGGGCACTGTGTAGGTGTTGTTGCGCAGGCTGCTCTCGTCGCTGGCAGGGGCTATGTGTATCACATATTGCTGCAGCCCCGCTTGGTCGGCATCCAGCAGCACAGTTTCCGTTGTAAGGAAATCATCGTCACGGTAAGAAAGGGGTTTGCTGAACAGCTGACGTCCGTTGTGGGAGACTGTCAGTAGCTTGGTCTGCCCTTTCAACTTGCTAGCACGAACCGTTATCTCTACGGGAAACTGGTTGTCCAGATATGCCACTCTGTTGCATTTCACGTGGCTGATGGCGGCATCCTTGCGTGTCGACGTGTCGCCCAATGCCAAAGTGTAGACGGGAAAGGTGAACTGCCGCACCACTGTGACCGGGTTTACCCCCTGATTCCACACGCCGTCGCCGCTTATCAGCACCGCGCCTACGTTGCGTCCCGCATAGCGGTCTGCTATCTCGCTTAGCATAGCGCCCATGTCCGTGCTGTTCTCGCGCTGTGCGAGATCGGTATTCTGCCGTTCTGCATTCTGTTGGCGTACATCGCTACCATAGGTATAGCACTGCACGTCGTAATCTTTTTCCAGGGCTCTACGCAGGTTGCTCATCCGTTGCGGCAGCTCGTCGGCATAAAGCGCCGAGTCGCGGCAGTAGTCCAGACTCTTGGAGTTGTCCTGCGCCACGATGACGATGGGCTTCTCCCTGTCGTGTTGCATCCTGCGCACCAGCGGCGACAGCATCAGGAAAGCAATGCCTGCCACTGCCAGCATACGCAGCGCACCGAGCAGCCATTTCATTCCTTTACTCAGCCCTTCGCCCCCTGCCACCGAATCGGCAGTGGCGCGCTTTCTTGTGGTGCCAGCTCCCTTTCCTTTGGCGTCACGATCGGCCGTGCCGTGCCGAAAGTGCACGCAATACAGCAAAACGGCATAGCCTGCACCCAGCAACAGGCACAGCAGCACAAAATACCATGGTGTTTCTAACGTCAAATGCATACAATAATAACTCAATCGATACGTTTTTATTACTATATATTACTAATAAAACAGGAAAATATACTAAGATTTTACGCCTACCCGCAAAACGCCCCAATAGGCTGAACTGCAGGTTGCTCTTGGGCCTTGCAAGCATGCTGGATGCCACAAGTTGCAAGCAGCCATCCGCGCATCAAGTAGCGGCGTGGGGCGAGAAGAGGTTGGGAAATCACGACCATGCCCAAGGCAAGCGGGGCACAGGGGCAATCGTAGCTGGAACTGCACGAGTGGATAATCATTTAAGATTTCTCTCTTATTGACAAATCTCCGACAATTGAAAAAAAACATGTAATTTTGCACTTCCCATGGATGCAGATGTTTTGCCACCAATCCGCTATAAACTAATCAACTATATAACAATGACAAAGAAAATTCTTACCCTCCAACTGGCACTAATGTTCATGCTGCCCGCCATTGCCGATGAAGGCATGTGGATTCCCATGCTGCTGCAGCGCAACGAAGCCGACATGCAGGCCAAAGGCATGCGCATCACCGCCAAGGACATCTACGACATTAACCAGGCCTGCCTCAAAGACGCCATCATCCTTTTCAACCAAGGCTGCACGGGCGAGTTCGTCAGCGACCACGGACTCTTCCTCACCAACCACCATTGCGGCTACTCCTACATCACCAGCCACAGTACCGTGGAACACGACTACCTCACCCACGGCTTCTGGGCGCAGAACAAGGAGCAAGAACTGCCCTGCTCCGGCCTCACCGCCACCCTCCTGGTGCGTATGGAAGATGTGACCAACCAAGTGTTGAACGGCGTCGCCGGCAACATCGGCGAGCAGGACCGCGAGCGCATCGTGAAGGAAAATATAGATCGCATTACAAACGCTGCCGTGCAGGGCACGCACTACAAAGCCATCATCAAGCCTTTCTACAACGGCAACCAATATTTCATGTACGTCAACGAAGTGTTCACCGACGTGCGCCTGGTGGGAGCACCTCCCAGCAATATCGGCAAGTTCGGAGGCGACACAGACAACTGGATGTGGCCGCGCCACACGGGCGACTTTTCCATGTTCCGCGTGTATGCCAGCAAGGACAACAAGCCGGCGAATTACAGCAAGGACAACGTACCCTACCGCCCTCTGAAGCATCTCACCATCTCGCTGAAAGGCCTCAGCGAGGACGATTTCGCCTTCGTGTTCGGCTATCCTGGCACCACGCAACGCTATGTCACCAGCGATGCCGTGAATCTGCAGGCCATCAACGAGAACCCCATCCGCATAGGCCTGCGCGACATACGCCTGAAATACTACAAAGACGCCATGGAACAGAGTCCCGCACAGCGCCTGAAATATGCCAGTGCAGTGGCCTCCATAGCCAACGGCTGGAAAAAATGGCAGGGCGAGACGCAGGGCATCATACGTCTGCAAGGTGTGCAGAAGAAGCTGGACTTCGAACGCCAGTTCCAAGACTGGGCTGCCGATAAACCAGAATACAGCGACGCGCTGCCACGTATGCACAAGGCATACCAAAACCTAAGCCCCGTGGAAACGGAATGGACCTATTTCAGCGAAGCAGTAATGGCCAGCGACCTGATGAACCGCGCTTTCACCCTATGGCGCATCGCCAAACGCGCCCCCACCGACAGCGCCCGCACAGCACAGGCGGCCAACTTCGCTAAAGGGCAGAAAGCGTATTTCAGCGATTACGCGCAACATCGCCCCGTAGACAAAGGCATCTTCGTGGACACCTACGTTTATATGTGGAAAGCAGGATATGCCCCCTATCTGAAAGGCACTACAGAGGCGGAAGTGCGCAAGATGCTGGAGAATGTGTTTGACAGGAGCGCCCTCACCAATCAGAAGAAGATAGACAAACTGATGGGCAGCTTCAACGCAAGGAAGACGGACAAGCTGATGAAAGATCCTGCCGTCAACCTCTTCAACGCAGCCTACAACTATGCCTACAGCACCGACAAGATAGCCATACACAACGAAGCCCGTGTGATCATTGCCAAGGATATGCGCAGTTACTTAAAAGGACGCATGGAGATGCAGCCAGACATCAACTTCTTCCCCGACGCCAACCTCACACTGCGCGTGGCCTACGGCGCCGTGAAGGGGTTCAAGCCCAAGGATGGCACCTACTACCTACCCTACAGCACCCTCGCCGGCATTATGGAAAAGGAGGACCCCAACATCTACGACTACGTAGTGGAACCACGCCTAAAAGAGCTGTACCGCCACAAAGACTATGGCCGTTACGCCAACAAAGAGGGCGACATGCCCGTGTGCTTCCTCACCACCTGCCACACTACGGGCGGCAACAGCGGCAGCCCCGTACTGAACGGCGACGGAGAACTGGTGGGCATCAACTTCGACCGCTGCTGGGAAGGCACGATGAGCGACATGCTCTTCGACCCAGACTATTGTCGCAACATCTGCCTGGACATACGCTATTGCCTCTTCCTCATCGACAAATTCGCCGATGCCCGCCATCTGGTGGACGAGATGACAATAGTGCAATAATCATTATTATTTCAACATAACAAAGAGAAGCCCTCCTGTTTCGTAATGAGAACGAGGAGGGCTTCTCTTTGTTACTGGTAAACGGCTGGAAGAATACTATATCTTCTTGCCGTCGCCGAAAGCTTTGCCCACTTCGGGGCCTATGACGCGGTAAGAGAGGTGACTGCCGTCAAAGACCAGAAGCTGCATCTTCTCCAGGTCCACCTTGCCGTCGACTCCCAGAATGCTCTTGTCGGCATAGGTGGCTACGACATCGCCAATCAACAGCACATTGTCGTCGCCCAAATCCTTGAACTCTCTCACGCGGCACTCCATCGTGAGGGGAAAGTTGCGGAAGATGGGTGCATTCACCTGCTTGCCCTTCACATCCTGAAGACCAGCACGCTTGGCTTTATCGGGAACGTCGTTGGCAGACACTATGCCCACATAGTCGCTAATCACCTCGGTACCCACCGTGGCCAATGCCAACGTGAAACAGCCGCTCTTGCGCAGGTTGTCGGTGGTTTTGTGGGGCGACAACATCACCGCAACGCTCCTGCTACCTATCTGCATACCCCAGGCGGCATTCATAGCGTCGGCGACACCATTCTCGTCGTAGGTGCCCAGAATGAAGACAGGCTGAGGAGACACGACAGCATCGTTGCCCAGACTCTGCATATCTTCGAAAAGCTGCGTGCTCTGAGTGTTGAAGGCTGGCACGGCAGCGGCAATGTCGGCGGGTTCATTGTTTTGGCTGACATTACTGCAGCTCATCATTGCGGCACACGTCATAGCGGCGAGGATGCCAAAAAGGATAGTTTTTATTTTCATTGCTAATAGCATTAATTCCGCAAATGCAGTGTTTATAAACTGAACGACAGACTGTTAATAAGTGTTTCCACCAGCATGTCCTGGACTGTTGCAGAAAATACATTGCCGAAATGATAAAGACAAGGCCTTTCTTCTGTCTTACGTTTATTTTCGGAAGGTGATGAAATTGTTGGCGAGGAAATTCCACACCATCACCACTGCTGTTGCAAGGACTTTGGCAATCCAGAAATTCCAGTCCAGGTTGACAAAATAAGCGGCACAGTCAGTGCAAAACCAAGAGAAGACATGCATAATTGCCGCGCCAGATATCAACGTTTGGTTGTGAAGCAGTGCCACAATCAGCGAATTGATGCTCAGCCCCATCAACGACACTGCAAAGAACTTAAAATATTCCGCCCCCACCCTGCCGGACTTGCTGCGCCATGTCCAGATGCGGTTGAGGATATAGTTGATGGAGGAGGCGACGACAAAGCCCGTAGCATTGGCCAGAAGGTCGGGAAATCCCAAGAAGCCTTTGCAGACAGCAGTGATGCCAAAGTCTATCAGCGTTCCCGAGATACCGACGATGCAAAACTTAAGAAAGCGGCGTACCACCGTGTTATTGCTGGCCATTAGAACTGCTTCTCTTCCTCGGAGTGGATGATACCCGTCTTACGAACGCGCTGTTTCTTATACTGATTACGAGGTTTGCTGATGCGGGGACCCGGTTTCTTCTTGCGTGCTATGTATTTCACGTCTCCGCTGCCATTCACTTCCAGCCCATACACCTTCTCTGTGTCCAGGTTCACTTTGATGTGCCAATAGTGTCCACAGCCGCCCTCTGCCAGAACAAGGTCGTTGGCAAGGTTCGTTTTGCCCATCTTTTCGTCCCACACGAAGTTCACCCATAGCACACGGTAGCCATGTTCGTCCACGAAGCCAACATACTGACGTTCGTACTTGCGGATATGCTCGTCGATAATAGGGCACAAGCCTCCCTGGTTCTCGTGGAAACGATTCACGTAGGCCAGCCGCTTCTGCATCAGCCTCTCGGCATTGGCGATATCGGCATCCGTGGGGGTAAAGCGTCCCTGCTGGTCTTCGATGGACACATCCACCTCCCAATCCTTGTGGAAGGCAAAGCCGTGATAGTTGCTGCCCTTCACCTCTTCACTTTTCCACACCTCTTCGGGGTTCATGCGCTCCTGGGCACTGGCATTTGTGCCATATCCAGTGCAAAACAAGCCGAACAAGGCGGCGGGCAATATTATAGAACACAAACGTTTCATCATTGTTATATTTCTCAGAATGTCGCTATATATCGCACTTTCCACACGCCGAAGCAGTGCTGCTGCAGACATACAAGACTCCATTTTCCGCGATGCAAAAATACTAATAATTCTGGAACTGCGAGAAAATATTTTAATACATAACTCAGAACCGTTGAAAAAAGTATATCTGTGACCTCAAAAAATATAGTAAAACGATACGGAATATTATCTTACGTTTATAATACACCTTAATTTAGAAATGTTTAAATTTAGGTTAGACACCGGGACGGCGCACGAAGGGGTGGAGGCTGCAGGAGGAGCGCTTGCGAACCAGGGATGGGTCGAGAATGGGTCGAGAATGGGTCGAGAGTGGGTCGGAAAATGCCGACGTAAGCGAGACGTAGATACGCTGCGAGGCATACTGGAGGTGCATCGGACTTGGACGACATTTACGTTCATAGTCCCACAATGAGCCGACGTGCTTTCAACTTATTCCTTGTGTGGGATGTCCCCTCGGCTCAGGCAATAAATGCCGCCTACTGCTCAGCTCCCAGGAAACGCCGATAACCATTTTACAAGATTACACAAAAACTTGACTCACGGAATTAATTTAGGTATTTATGTTTTGCGGACAAGTTTTCTCGCTTCCGTATGTAGGAGAATGTAACGTGGCACAATCACTCTTTTCTTAGCTGCATGGCAACTATTTTTGTGCTTTCTTGC
>CAMURW010000002.1 GCA_947097635.1 uncultured Bacteroidales bacterium | reverse complement strand
GTGCACCGAGACCCAGTTCCACAGTGTGGTCTACCACAGCGTCCAGCGCTTCTTTGTCGAAAGTCAGTGTCACGTCGTCCATTTTGAAGAGTTCCTGATATTGCCTGGTGAGGGCATTCTTGGGCTCCGTGAGGATGTTGCGCAATGCTGTTTTGTCCAGCGGGTGCAGATAGGTGAGGACGGGGAAACGTCCCACCAGCTCGGGAATAAGGCCGAACTTCTTCAGATCCATGGGCATGACGTGCCGCATAATGTTGTCATCGTCCACTCCCTGGCGTTCTTTGACATTGGCGTAGCCTATGGAATTGCTCTTCATGCGACGCGCTATCACGCGTTCTATGCCATCGAAAGCACCCCCACAGATGAACAATATGTTGCGGGTGTTCACTGTGATGGTTTTTTGCTCGGGGTGTTTGCGTCCTCCTTGTGGCGGCACGCTTACTTCAGCACCTTCCAGTAATTTCAGCAGAGCCTGCTGCACACCTTCGCCGCTCACATCGCGAGTGATGGATACACTCTCACTTTTGCGTGCTATCTTGTCGATTTCGTCGATGAATACAATGCCGCGTTCTGCCGCTGCCACGTCGAAATCGGCTGCCTGCAGCAGTCGCACCAGCACGTTCTCCACGTCGTCGCCCACATAGCCGGCCTCGGTGAGAGTAGTGGCATCGCTAATGGCAAAAGGCACGTCCAGCATCTTAGCAATGGTACGGGCAATCAGCGTCTTGCCAGTGCCTGTGGTGCCTACCATCACGATGTTGGACTTTTCTATCTCCACGTCGTTGCTCTTGCGGTGCGTGGCAGAGTAGCGCAAACGTTTGTAGTGGTTGTACACTGCCACTGCCAACACCCGCTTTGCCTCGTCCTGTCCTATCACATATTGATCCAGATATCCCTTTATCTCGGCGGGCGTGGGAATCTTTATTTCATGGTCTTTCGATGCCTTTCCAGTTACCTCTGCAAACGCCTCGTGTTTGCCTTTCTGGTCTTCCATTAGGTGTTTTATCTCATTCTGCGTGTAAAGGCCTTCTTTCATAAGCACTGTGGCGGCATTTTTGGCACACTCGTCACAGATATAGCCATCTATTCCCGAGAATAGCAATCTCACCTCGTCACCCGAACGTCCACAGAAGCTGCAGTGATTTACATTTTTCTTTGCCATTATTTATTGTGTGTTTTCTTTCTTTGCTGATAATGATGATTGCGAACCTTTTGAAGGCTCCATGGTGTTGCCGTTACAGCAGCAGGTTGCGTTCCGCATCCTGCCTTATGAAGATGAACAGCAAAATGGTGAAGGCCATCAGCGAGGATCCTCCGTAGCTGAAAAACGGCAGCGGGATACCTATCACCGGCAGCAGTCCCAGTACCATTCCTATATTGATGAAGAAATGCATAAACAGGATGCTGGACACGCAATACCCGTAGACGCGCGCAAAGGTGCTGCGCTGTCGTTCTGCCATCATAATGAGCCGCAGCAGCAGCCACACATACAGTGCCACCAGTGCCACGCTGCCCGCAAAGCCCCACTCCTCGCCTACGGTGCAGAAGATAAAGTCGGTCTCCTGTTCCGGCACAAAATCGGCCTTGGTGATAGTGCCTTTCAGGAAACCTTTGCCGAAGAATCCCCCGCTACCCAAGGCTATCTTGCTCTGGTTTTGGTTGTAGCCTTCTCCTTTGATGTCGTCGCTTTTACCCAGCAGCACGTTGATACGATTTTGCTGATGGTTCTCCAGCACGTTGTTGAAAACGAAATTGGTGGAAAATACGAAAGCGGAGCAGCACAGGAATACGAGAATGGCATTCCTGTACTCTCTGACACTGCGACGGCTGAGCCACAGGAAGAGATAGCCTATGCTCAACAGCGCAATGAAGCCTATAAGCACCCACCGATTGACGAGCAATGCCAGCACAAACAGCACTACAGCCACCAAACCTATCACAAGCACTATCCCGGACAGCCCTTCTCGAAACAGCGGCAGGATGAAGCCAGCGAACACCAGCATAGATCCTGTGTCGTGCTGCATCAGCACCAAAGCGGCAGGCACTAGGATGATAACAAACGCCCCCACTTTAGTGCTTAGCTTGTGGATATCCAAGTCTATGGCGCTGAGATACTTGGCCAATGCCAATGCCGTGCCCACTTTAGCGAATTCCGACGCCTGGAACTTGAAGAAGCCGAAGTCTATCCACGACTGCCCACCCTTGGTGGTGCTACCTATGGCCAACGTCAGCGCCAGCAGCGCCAACACGATGCCATAGATGATGTATGCCGTGTTCGAGAACACCTTGGGCTCTACAAACAGCAGACACAATGCCAGAAAGAACGATGCCGCCATCCATAGCAGCTGCTTGCCATGCTGAACAGAGAAGTCGAAGATGGCAGAGTGGCTCTCATCATATACGGCTGCATAGATATTCACCCACCCGAAGAAGACGAGTGCCAGATAAATGATGACGGTTAGCCAGTCTACTTTTAGTGTCTCAGAGGACGACATGGAGGGTAATGGGATCGGTTGGTTATCAAATTACTATTCTCTTTTATCTTCTTCTTAGCGGCAGTCGCTGGCAGGGAGCGGCATCCATGTAGGTCTTTTCGAACTCTGTGCGCGTCACCTCTCCTCGGAGGTACTTTTCTATAACCAGGCTGGCAATGGGTGCCGCCCAGGTGCCGCCGCCGCCGGCAGCATTTTCCACATATACCGCCACCGCTATCTTGGGCTTCTGCATGGGGGCAAAGGAAATGAAGACGCTGTGGTCGGCACCGCGGTTCTGCGCCGTGCCGGTCTTGCCGCACACGTCAATGTCAGGGATGTTGGCACGTCGTGCCGTGCCGCCGGCTTCGTGCACCACGTCGTACATACCCCGTTGCGCTATGGAGAAATACCTGGCATCGATGCCCGTTTCATGCTTCACGTGAAATCTTTTGTACGACAGGCTGTCGGGACCGAAATAGCGCACCACGTGGGGCGTGTAGTAGTAGCCTCCGTTGGCCACTATGCAGGCCAGGTTGGCCATCTGCAGCGGTACCACCTGCACCTCGCCTTGCCCTATGCTGTTGCTATAGATGGTGCTGAAAGCCCAGCCGCCTTTGCCGTACCATTTGTTGTAAAAAGCGGTGTCGGGTATGTTGCCAGCGGCCACATTGGGCAGGTCGATGTCTAGCCGAGTGCCGAAGCCGAAGCGGTGCATGTAGCCGTTCCACAGCGTGAGGCCGTATTCGCTGTCCTTACTGTTGCTGCTGTAGCGTCCCTGCTGGATGATGCGACGGTAGGTGAAGTAGAAATAGGGGTTGCAGCTCATCTTTATGGCCTCCTGCACACTGCGTGCCGAAGGATGGTTGTGGCAACCCACCAGATTTTTGTCGCAGGGAAAGCCGGTTCCCGGCTGTATCACACCCATCTGCAAGGCTGTCATTGCCTGCGCCACCTTGAAGATGCTGCCAGGAGGGTACTGTGCCTGCAGGGCACGGTTGAACAGCGGTTTGCTGATGTTGTGGCTTAGTGTGTCGTAGTTGCGTCCTCTTACGCGTCCCACCAGCAGGTTTGGGTCGTAGCAGGGGGCGGAAACCAATGCCAGCACCTCGCCGTTGGAGGGTTCAATGGCTATGATGCAGCCACGCTTGTTGTGCATCAGCTTCTCGGCATATTCCTGCAGATCAGCGTCCAGGGTGCTGTACAGATTCTGCCCTTCTATGGCGGCGGTGTCATAGGCACCATGCTGGAAGCTGCCTATCTCGCGGTTGTAGGCATCCACATGCACCACCTTCTTGCCTTTCATGCCGCGTAATATGTTCTCGTAATAGCTCTCCAGACCGCTTTTGCCTATATAGTCGCCAGACTTGTAATATGGGTCGCGTTCTATGTCCTTGTCGTTCACCTCACCCACGTAGCCCAGCACATGTGCGGCAATGGGGCGGTCGTACACCCTCAACGTGCGTTGCGAGATGTAGAAGCCGGGGAACTTGTATAGCATGTTCTGCCACTTGCCATATTCCTCCTTAGAGATCTGCTTCATGAAGATGGAGGCAGAGTAGTTAGAATAGCTGCGTGCCTTTTTCATGCGCTCCAGATAGTCGTCGTGGCTGATTCCCAGGATGTGACAAAAGGCTGCAGTGTCCAACTTCTTGGTCATATTGGGCACCACCATCAAGTCGTAGACAGCCTCGTTGTACACCAACAGTTTGCCGTTGCGGTCATAGATGAGGCCACGTGCCGGATACTGTGTGATGTTGCGCAAAGCCTGTCGCTCTGCTATACCACGCAATTTCTTATCGAATACCTGTAGTGATGCCAGCCGCACCACAAAAATGGCACCTATCACAATGAAGATAATCTTCACTACTACCTGTCTATCACTATATTTATTCGACATTTATTTGCAAAAAAGGAAGTGCAAATTTACACGATTTTTTTCAATTGCAAATAATAACTAAGAAAAAATGGGGGCATCAAGTTCGCTAGAAAATATGGCCCTCGGGTTGCAGTTTCATCTTTTTGGTTTTGCCGCTCCAGCGGTCCACGTCAATGCGTATCATCTCCACACGATGGAAAGAACGGTCCAGCGCCGCATGGAAACGCTCCTCGTATGCGGGAGCGAACTTTTTCACTATCAGCATCAGTCCTTTCTTCTTCTCGTCGTCGCTCAGTGCCCGGCGGGCTGTGCCGCAAAGGACAATGCTCTGATATTCCGTGGTGAAATGCTCTGGCACCACCTGCGTAGGACCTATCACTGTGAAGGAAACCTGGGGATGTGCATCTATACAGCGCAACTTGCGGCCCTCGGGGGCGCAATGGGTGTAGAGGCTATGGTCGCCGTCCCACACGTAGTTGGTGCACACGCCATAAGCTTCGCCGTATTCATCCACCAGGCTGAGGATGCCGTATTCCCCTTGCTCCAAGAGATGCCGCGCAGCTTCTTCTTCCAACAGACGATCACGGCGGCGCACTTCCGAATTATCGTAAATCATAGCTCACCGCTCGGAAATCTTGTAGTCGCCGATTGCCTGCTGCAAAGTTTCCAGAGACAGGGGGGCATCGCTGAATTCTATCGTTGCCTTCCTGTCTTCCAGGCTTACTTCTGCTTTCACGCCCGGCAATGCGTTGAGACCGTCGGACACATGTTTCACGCAATGTTGGCACATCATGCCTTCCACATTATATTCTTTCTTTGCCATAGTATGTGAGTTTTTATTGATTGATGTATGAGGATGGGGTTCAATCGCCACCTTTGTGTTTTCCTTGTTCGGCGAGATGTTTCTTCTATGCAGGCGCAGGCTGTTCAGCACTACGCTGACAGACGAAAATGCCATTGCTGCGCTGCCTATCACGGGATTGAGCAGGAAGCCATTAAAGGGATATAGCACGCCGGCGGCGATAGGAACGGCAATAAGGTTGTAGATAAAAGCCCAGAAGAGGTTCTCGCGTATCGTCGTCACCGTGGCGCGGCTCAGTCGTATGGCAGAGGGAACGGCCAGCAGGTCGTTGCGCAGTATCGTTACCATTGCGGCATCTATTGCTATATCGCTGCCGCTACCCATAGCCACGCTCAAATCCGCCTGTGCCAGGGCAGCGCTGTCATTGATGCCGTCGCCCACCATCGCCACCCTGCGGCCTTCCTGCTGCAGCTGACGCACCACTGCGTTCTTGCCATTGGGCAGCACGTCGGCCACCACACGTCCAATGCCGGCTTCCTCGGCTATGGCACGTGCCGCGCTCTCCTTGTCGCCGGTGAGCATTATCACTTCCAGCCCCATCTGCTGCAGCTCCTGCACGGCCGCACGCGAAGTGGCCTTGATTCTATCGCCCACCACCAGCCCTTCCTCAGTCACTACCCCTTCGGTGAGCGTGCCAGTCTTGTCCACCACCACGGTGTCTATCTTGCGTGCCACCTCCAGGCTTACGGCATCTTTCACCAGGATGCCGTTCTCGGCACCTTTGCCAACACCTACCATCAAGGCTGTGGGAGTGGCAAGTCCCAGTGCACAGGGGCAGGCGATAATCAGCACGGTGGCGAAGGCCAGGATAGCATGTGGCACAGCCTGCGGCGAGGGGTCGAAAACAAGCCACGCCACCAGTGCCGCGAAGGCGATGCCGATAATCACGGGTACGAAGATGGCTGCCACTTTGTCCACCAATGTCTGCACAGGGGCTTTGCTGCCCTGTGCCTGCTGCACGGGACGTATAATCTGCGACAGCACGGTATCGTTGCCTATCTTGTCGGCACGGTACACGAAAGTGCCCTTCTTGTTGATAGTGCCTGTAAACACCAGGGCACCCGGCATCTTATGCACAGAGGTGGGCTCGCCGCTCAGCATGCTCTCGTCGATGTAGCTGTCGCCCTCCACCACCACGCCGTCTACGGCCACCTTGTCACCAGCACGGCAGTACACTTGGTCTCCTATCGCCACTTCCGATATAGGGCACATCGTCTGCCGCCCCTCGCGCAACACAGTGACCGTTCTAGGTTGCATGCCCATCAGTTTCTTTATGGCAGAACCCGTCCGCACCTTTGCGCGTGCCTCCAGGGTACGCCCCACCAGTATGAAGGTGATAATGCCGGCAGCGGACTCGAAATAAACATGAGCATGGACGCCGTACACGGAGGGGAAGAACAAGTTGAAACAGGAGAAAAGGTATGCCACGGCAGTGGAAAACGCCACCAGCGTATCCATATTGGACGAGCCATGCTTCAGCTGACGCCAAGCAGAGATAAAGAACTGACGTCCCAGCCAAAACACCACGGGCGTTGACATAATCCAGCACATCCAGCGGCTCCATTCCTGGTGGTGAAACCCCATGCCCACAATCATGATAGGGATGGTGAGGCACACGGACCATATCATTCTGCGTCTTTGCTCCCCGTATTCCTTGTCGCGCACATCCTCTACCTCTTCCGAGCTGGCATTCGGCAGCAGGTCATAGCCAGCGTTCTGCACAGCCAGCCTCATTACCTCCGGCGACACTTTGTCGGCATCAAACACCACGCGTGCCGTGTTGCCGGCAAGATTGACGCTGGCCTCCTCTACGCCGTCCAATGCATCGAGGGCCTTTCCTACATGAGCGGCACAGGCGGCACAACTCATACCCATCACAGGGAAAGTACATAACTTCTTGTTCATCGCATATCACCTTTTTGTGTAATGAAATGACGACCAATTATCAGGAGAAAGAACGCACTTGATGCCGTGCTTTTCACGGACATGCTTTAGCCTCATCTCGCATGCAGCCTCGATACAATACCCTCTTGCAAAGCTTTTAGCGTCATATCCTATATGTTCTTTTTTGGGCAGATGCTACTTTTCTTGTTTATGGCTACTTTTCGCTCCCAAAAACGGATTGCCATAATCCAATATTACATATGATAACGCAAACAATATCCCTTTATTGTGCCGTAATATCCAAAGAAAACGAAGGAAGACTAAAGACTCGATGACAACCCGGAGATCTCATACCAGCCAGAAACGCTTTTTGTGTACAGGTGTATCATAGCAGTACAAGCATTTTGAGATTAGAAAAAATCAATCTTTTCCTTTGGCAAGAAGTCTATCTTGAATTAGATGAAGGTTATATCGTGACGTAATTTGCAATCATCGTGAAGTCAATTTCTTTAGGGACATATTATCGACACGTTTCACTGGCGCTTCCGTTGAATTCGCGTTTCATTGCCCCTCATCCTCAGCAAAAGACGCAAGGGACTGCAAGAGGCGAAGCATCCTTTATTTGTGGCTCCTGCGGCTTGCCTGCACCAAGATCGTGTCGTAACATTACAACCCATCCTCGACCCATCCTCGACCCACCCTCGACCCATTCACGACCCATCCTCGACCTTGGCTAATATATAGTCAGCCCTCCATACCTGTACGCGCTTCCGAGGTCCTTATGGCTTTCCCTGTTTGCCGCTATATGGCCAACAGTGTTGCATTGGGCAACAGGACATAGAAAAAAGCGGAGCTATCACTTCGCCTCGAATGTAAAACATGAAGTGCCGAAGCCACCCTCGATGACGCGTTATCAATAAATCGTGAGGTCTTCGCCGTTGTAGGTGGTTTGGTAGGGGAACAGAGGGCAGGATGTTGCACTGCCTTTCAGTGGCACGCCATCTGTGTATGTGCTGAACAATGAACCGCAGCGGGGGCATTCTATCACGGCACTGCCCAAGCTGTCGCTGATTTGCAGGGCGGTGTTGGTATCCAGAGGGCATGTGGCCTCGTAAGCCACGAAGTCGTTAAGTCCCGTGCGTACGATAATTACGCCGACATGGCCTACATACTGACCATAAGGGCCATAGTGCAGGATGCAACTGCCTCCCACGCTGTTTAGGTCGCTGTACATAGCATCATTGGGCTGGATGGTGAATCCCACGTCGCCGATAGGCACATGGCAGGCACTGGTAGGGTCGCAGCCAGCAAACGTCAGGCTGCCGAGGAGGCATAGCAGTGCTGCGAGACCCCAGGGGACGATATGATTATTCCTACGTGCTGCCATGTTACTTCGCGCCATAGTCTCCATAGACGGTCTTCATTACTACCTCGGCAACCAGTTTCAGCGTATTGGCATCCACACTGGACAAATCGTCGCCCACGGTGTGCCAGTGTTCGAAGAAGCTGGTGCTGACGCTGTTCTGCACGATGTCTACCATAGGCACGCCCCCCTGACGGTTCACGTACATGTGGTCGTCCAGGATAGGGTCCGTAGGCATGTCCACGAACACTTTGCCATAGCCCAGTGCCGCTGCTGTTTTCCACAACTTGTCGGTAACGCCGGAGGCATATTGGCGGCTGAAACCCTCTTTGGTGAAACGAGGTTCCGGGGTTCCCACCATATCGAAAAGCACGCCATACACAGCACCGTAGAATGGCACATGCTTGTTCTGTGCCCAGTATTGCGAACCTAGGCACCAAGTGTTGTCTTTGTAGGTGTCTGCCCATTCGGGAATGCCCTGATCCTCCAGATCGAAGAAAATAAAGTCGATGCCTATTGAGGGAGGCATCTGCGACATCACTCGTGCCATCTCCATCAGCAGGGCCACCCCACTGGCACCGTCATTGGCTCCCGGAATAGGGGTTTTGCGGTTGGCATCGTCCTTATCGTGATCCGCCCACAAGCGGCTGTCCCAATGTGCCGCCAGCAAGATGCGTTCCTGGTTGCCGGGATTCTGCGAAGCAATAATATTGGTGCCACGAACCTGCGTGCCGTCCCACAGGGTAGCGTTGAAGTTCTGCAACACTACCGTGTCGCAGAACCGGCGCATCTGCCGCGTCAGGTATTCACGACATTGGCTATGGCCTTTGCTGCCTGGCGTGCGGACACCGAATTCCAGCTGCTCTTTCACAAAACGATATGCGCTATCGGCGTTGAAATCGGGTGTGCGGGCGGCAGCATAGTCCACAGGCGGTGCCGCATCGGCGGCGGAGACCTTATTCTTGTCGCCCTTACAGGATGTCATAGCTACGGCAGTGGTCATAACCAGCAGGACTGCCAGCAGCTTATATCTTTTCATCATTATCATTTGCCTATGGGTAATGGTTGTGTCGGCGGGGAAAAAGGCAATTAGCAACTTCACGGTGTGTATCGTGGAGTTGCTAATTGCACTGTGTTCACTTTTCTTGAAGTATGGCAGGCCGGCGCTGCATCAGTCTTTGATACGTTCGGCATATTCGCAGGTGCGGGTGTCCACACGTATTTTCTCGCCGGTGTTGATGAACAAGGGTACACGTATTTTCACGCCAGGATCCACCGTAGCATCCTTCATGGCGTTGGTGGCAGTATTGCCTTTCACGCCAGGTTCGGTGTAGGTAACCACGGTATCTATCAACGCAGGCAACTCGCAGGTGAGAGGGGTTTCGGTGTCGGCCTCGACAGTGATTTCCACATATTGTCCCTCCTTGAGGAACTGGGGCGCATTGATGATTTTCTTTTCGATGCCAATCTGCTCGAAAGTCTCGGCATGCATGAAATTATACAGGTCGCCGTCCTTGTAGAGGAAAGTGTAGGGTCTGCGTTCCACGCGCACGATGTCAATCTTAGCGCCGCTGGGAAAGGTGTTTTCCAGAATGCGGCCCGTTTTCACGCTTCTCATCTTGGTGCGCACGAAGGCAGAGCCTTTACCAGGTTTCACATGCAGAAACTCCACAATCGCGTAGATGTCGTTGTTGAAATTGATGCAGAGACCGTTCTTAATATCAGCAGTAGTAGCCATAAAATTTTAGTATTAAAAAATAAATTATTGTCGTGGGTGTGTTGTCATCAGACAGCAGTGTGTCGAAGAAGCGTCACTTATCACCTTTCTCTTTTTGCGCCAACATGGCGGTGAGCTGCCGCAAGTCGCGTTTCAACTCGTCGTTTTCATCGTTGGCAACGCGCATTTTACTGCGGTACATCAATGCACGCATATACACTGCCACCACCAGTATTATCAGCGTTAGATTGATGCGCAAGACGGGGGTGTCTTTCAGCAAAAAGAACACCACCGTGGCACCCAGTATCAAAATATAGGAACACCATTCAAAGATTTTAGCAGCTGTATCACTGGACATAACAATACAAAATTTATCAAATTTCGGGATGCAAAATTACAAATAATCTCGGACATGATGAAAAAATTATGCAAAATCATTTGTGGAATTGAAAAAAAAGTCGTTATTTTGCGTTGTCGTTCGGGCATTATTTCAAACCGCGAAAGTGCGTTTATATTTTTGATTATTAAAAAAATAGAATAAATCTTACGAAAATGAAAAAGATAGCAAAGATAGTTTTGTCGTTCCTTTTGGTGGTGGGCATCGCTGCTATGTTCGGCAGCGTTACCTCGTGCAGTTCTGAAAAAACGATGTACCGTTCCAAACAAAAAACATCCAAAACCATCAACAAAAACTACAAGGTGCGTGGCACCAACAAGAAAAACGGCTCCACCTACCGTTCCTATTGATGACGCTATCCGCCTAAAATGATACAACTCATACATAGCCGCATCTGCATGCTCTTCTTGGTGCTGTTAACCTGCCTTCCAGGCTTACCGGCAGCGCAAGGGTTCACTATTACGGGCACGGTGCCGCAAGGCGTAACAGGCATTGCGCAGTTGACGCTCTATATCACAGGGACGCGTCCGCAGGCGACGAGACAACGCATCAGAAAAGGCTCTTTCATCTTCACGGGAGACGTGAAGCAACCTACTGTGGCCTCCCTCTCCATCGGCGACAAGGCTCCTCTCTATCTGTGGGTGGAAAACGCGGAGATTGCCATTGCCTACAATCCCGCACAGCCTTCGTCCAGCCGCATCACAGGCAGCCGCAGCAACAGCGAATATCGCTATGCCCTGGAAATATGCTCCCAGGATGCCGTAGCCTTGGGCGGCAATGGGCTAAATGGTGTCGCTTTGCTGCAATACGTCAGCGAGCACCTGGCCAGCCGCTACAGCCCCTTCCTGCTGTGGCTATACTACAACGACGACTGTGATGCCTTGGACAGCCTGTGCTGCCGCATGACAGGAGAGGCAACAGAGGCGTATCATTTTCCTTTACTGAAACGTAAGGCGGCGGCCATGAGAAGCAGTGCCGAAGGCTGCAAGGTACCAGACGTGACGATACCCTTTGGACAATGGGACATCCCCGCAGGCAGCAACGCAGCATCGCTTGCCAGCACCAAGATTAAAAGACTGACGAAAAGCAGCAACATGGTGCCACTGGACAGTCTACTCTCTTCCACTACGACATTCCTGCTGGTAAGCCCTTCGTGGCTGGAAAACGAGAAGCATCAGCTGGACAGCCTCTGTGCTGCCATACGGCGCAGCAAGGCAGTAGCGCAAGCAGTATGGGCCATGTCCGACAAAGCACCACAAGGATGGGACGAACTCTATATGCAGCAACTGAACATCGAGCGGCTGCCATACATCATTCTATTGGACCGTCAAGGCAAAATAGTGGCACGCGACGTGCGCGTGTGGGAGGCCGAGAGGCTGCTAAATGTAATAGATAACAACAGATAACATATTATTCCACAGGTGCCGGTAACTTATAGTGGCACCTAATTTCTACCATTTATTACTTGCTATGGAAGAGACATCATTATACCCCATGAAATTCCTGCCCCTCTACAAAAACAAAATTTGGGGCGGCAACAAGATAAAAGGACTAGGTTTTAACTACGACCCACTGCCCAACTGCGGCGAACTGTGGACGCTGAGCGGAGTGGAAGATAACGAAAGCGTTATTGCCAACGGCTTTCTTGCCAACAACAACCTCAGCGAGGCACTAGAGATATACATGGGCGAATTGGTGGGAGAGCGCAACTACCTGCGCTTCGGCAACGAGTTTCCCGTGCTCATCAAGATTATCGACGCTAACGACAAACTCTCCATTCAGGTACACCCCGACGACACGTTGGCACGAGAACGCGGCATGGAAAACGGCAAAACAGAGATGTGGTACATCATGGAGGCCGAGAAAGGTGCAAAAATTGTTGACGGATTCACTATCGACGTCACTGCCGACGAATACCAGAAGATACTGCAAATGGGGCATCTGGAAGACATACTGCACATAGAACATCCCCAAAATGGCGACGTGTTCTTCATCCCAGCGGGACGCGTACATGCCTTGGGAAAAGGGCTGCTGCTGGCCGAGATACAGCAAACTAGCGACTGCACCTACCGCATCTACGACTACAACCGCCTCGATGCCAATGGCAAACGGCGCGAACTTCATACAGCAGAAGCACTGGCGGCAATCGACTTCGGCGAACTGAAAGACGGCAAGACACATTACCACTATGAGGAAAACAAGACAGTGCAACTGGCACACTGCCCTCACTTCACCACCAACCTTATCTCGCTGACCAAGAGCCTGCGCAAGGACTTCTCGCAGCTAGACAGCTTTGTGGCATACCTCTGCACGGAAGGGATAGCAGCAGTAAAGGCACTGGACAAGATAGTACCCTTCCACGCCGGAGAATGTGTGCTGGTACCCGCCGTGGCACAAGATGTGGAACTGCATTGCGAGTTTCCCGCCAAGCTGCTGGAGATATACATAGACCCGGAAAGCTACAAGGACGACGAACTGAGACACGGCGCTGACATGGACTGGACAGCCCGCTACATAGGCGACAAAAATCCCGACGACTTCGTGGACGAGGATGACGATATGTCGTCCGTGAACGATACTATCGACGAAGAACACGAACATTGCAACTGCAATCACGACGGACACGACCAATGCAACTACCACTGCAAGAAACACTGAAGTACAACTGCACCTGATATTATTATGGATAACATGTTCCACAAACTTGTTTGCCTTGCGCTGGCGACAATGCTGCTGCCGCAAATGCAAAGGGCGCAGGAACGGCTGATAGTGACCGAGCCGAATCCGGCACGTACGCCTCTGCTAAGCCGCATCGCAAGCATAGACAGCCGCCAGGACTCCTTTTACATTGTTTACGCTAATGCCGATGAGAAAAAAGCTCTTCAACAAGCCATTTTCCGTTACGAAGAATACCCCGAAAATCCAGTCCCAAAGGGACTTACCATGGCAAACGACATAGAGGAAATGGAGCAGTGGGACCACTATCCCACCTACGGCGTATATCAGCAGATGATGCAGCGCTTTGCCACAGAATATCCCTCGCTATGCAGCATAGACACCATCGGTACCTCTGTGCAGGGCAGGCTGATACTATGTGCCAAACTATCCAGTCGCCAGCTGCCGGACAGCACAAAACCTCAATTCTTCTATTCTTCCACCATCCACGGCGACGAACTGGCTGGCTTTCAGCTGATGCTACACCTCATAGACACGCTGCTGGCGGGATATGGCACCAACAGCCTATACACCCACCTACTGGACTCCCTTCAGATTTACATCAACCCCCTGGCCAATCCAGACGGCACCTATCACTCTGGCGACAACGCCATAGGAGGCTCGCAACGCTATAATGCCAACAACGTGGACCTCAATCGCAACTACCCAGATCCCTTCGGCAGTGCCCCCCTCACGCCGCAACAGCCCGAAAACACTGCCATGATAACCTATTTCCAGGCACATCGTTTCCGCCTGTCGGCAAACCTGCATGGAGGATCGGAGGTACTAAACTATCCCTGGGACAGCTTCGAAAGCAGCGAACGCTTACACCCCTCGAACGCCTGGTGGAAAAAGGTGTGCAAACAATTCATCGACACCCTACGATCCAACCAAAGTGAGATAACAATGACCACCGTGCTGCCGCAAGGATACATCGTAGGCGGCGACTGGTACGTAATTCCCAATGGTCGTCAGGACTGGGTGAACGCAAAAATGGACTGCTTGGAAATGACGATGGAGATATCCCTACACAAAAAACTACCCTCGTCCATGCTACCCGCTTATTGGAAAGCATACCAACACCCCTTCGTCAACTATATCTACAGCGCACTGCGTGACACCACCTTCCTGCCAGACACTAACGACGACAACGACATGCCGAACATCGGCATCGCCGCCTGCACAGGGAACAGCCCCCTCGCCTATCCCAACCCCACAACGGGACACATCACACTCACCGAAGTATCACGACAGCCCATAGAACTTCTAGATACCTACGGACACTGCTTGCTTCGCTACCCTTCCGGCACTGCGGAGATACAGCTCCGTCTGCCTTCGGGCATCTACATCCTGCGCTGCGGAAATCAGCAGGTACGCATAATGCTAAAACGCTGATTTCCACATGGCAGCAGTTCATGCTATCACCTTTCCCCGTTCTCCGTGAAATACTCTCATATCTGAAGAGGAAAGCACACAGCATCATCGTACGCAAACGAACAAGACCATATCTTGGCTTTTTTGGCCGCCATTGCAGCTTCTAACTATTTCATCCACGAGCGGACCTGTCGCCAGGCACGTGTGCGAAGGACGATGTTGCGCTGCAGGCTCTCCTTGTAGAGCCAAGGCTCGCAGCCATGGATATCGCCATTGTTCAGTATGTTGCCTATGGGGGGATATTCGTTGCCCTCGTAGCCTTGCACCACCAGCACATGGCAGTAGGGTGAGCAGGTGACTGTAATCGTGTCGTGAAGCAGGGCGGGCACGCTGTCGGTACGCCAGTTAACGGGGTTGATGCAACACACGCAGGGCTTGGCGACGACAGGCTTCACATATCTCACGTCCTTCACGGTGTTGTAGCATATCGTCACGCCGACATCGGCACTGTCGCTGGCCGGACGTATCCTGTGACATTGTGCTGTGTCGTCGGGTGTCACTTTGTAGCCCATCACATATGCCGCCACCAGTTTCCTGGCCTGCTGGTCGGAAATATGTTTCATCAGTGCCACCACCGCCTGTGCCCCCTGGCTGAAACCAGCGAGGATGAAAGGGCGCGTGGTGTCGCGATGAGCGTAGAAATAATCGAAAGCATCCTTCACATCCTGCATGGGCAGAACACAACGACGGCGTATGGTATCGTCGTTCATCGAGGTATAGGCCTCTATCGTCGTGTGGCGATAGTAGGGGGCATAGAAATTGTTGCCCACGCCCATGTAGTCGCCCACAGGACCTATCTCCCTGTCCATAAGGCTTCTGTGTTCCGGGCTCCACACATCGGCGTAGTGGCACACCAGCCCATCGGGGGTCGTCCAGTCCGCCGTCCAGGTGGATACTACATAGAACACGTCAACCCCATCTCCTGTGGCATCGTGTTGCCTCACATACCACATCGTGCTATCTTCGTAATCGGGAGCTGGCGGAATATACTCGCGTATAGTGTCTTCTTGGCTTCTGCAGCTCGCCAGCAAAACGGGAAGCAGCAGGCTTATCATCATCAATGTGTATCTCATCATCTTCATTACTAAAATATAGTTATCTTCGGTTTCAGAAGTAATTTATAAGGAGAAAACAGGCGCGAGAATACTTGCAAGTCACTAACTTTTAGCACTTTCACATAAAAATCACCCTCGTACCGATTTGCAAAGATACAGAGTTTTTCGCATAAATCAGCGTTTTTTTAATAAAACTAAATTCCGCAACTCACACTCCTGCGTCATATTATAAAACGGCTATGGGTATTTATTGGGAACTGAGCGGTAGGCGGCGACGTTTTCTGCTTGAAGCGGAGGCAACCCCGAAGGGAATGAGCAGGAAACACGTCAACATATTTTGGATTATGAGCGAAAGTGTCATCCCAATCAAGTACACCTCGCAGCGTACCCCCGATCTGTAAACTTTCCTCTATTACCCTCATCATCTCGTACACATCCCACACTAATATCACCTCAGTACCATGCCTGCATCGCTTCTGCACCAAAGTGCCAAAAGTGCTGCCACCTCGTCCACAGGGACGCGTCGTTTTCTCCAGATGCACGGATAGTCATAACATTGATGCTACTTTTTAGGACGAAGGTTAAAATAAGTATTTTGTTGATAATCATTTACGAATTTGAGAGCAAATATCTGTGACAGACGTGGAATATGTTTTCTACCTGCCATAAAAGAGCCCAAAAGAAATAATTTCCTTGTCATATGGAAAAATATTGTTATCTTTGCAAAACATCGTAAATAGTTTTTTAAAATTATATAACTGAAATGCAAAGAGATACAGAAATTTTCGACCTCATCCAGAAAGAGAGAGAACGCGAAACCAAAGGCATTGAATTGATAGCTTCTGAGAATTTCGTCAGCGACGAAGTGATGGAGGCGATGGGTTCCGTGATGACCAACAAATACGCCGAAGGCTATCCTGGCAAGCGCTACTATGGCGGCTGCCAGATTGTGGACCAGAGCGAGACAATCGCCATCGAGCGCGCCAAAAAACTCTACGGTGCCGAGTGGGCCAACGTGCAGCCTCACAGCGGCGCACAGGCCAACATGGCAGTGTTCCTAGCCTGCATGAATGCCGGTGACACCTTCATGGGTATGGATCTAAACCACGGCGGACACCTGAGCCACGGCAGCCCCGTGAATTTCAGCGGCATCATGTTCCACGCCATCTCCTACGAAGTGAAGAAAGAAACGGGCACCGTGGACTACGACATGATGGAGCAGCGCGCCATGGAAGGCAAACCCAAACTCATCATCGGCGGCGGCAGTGCCTACAGCCGTGACTGGGACTGGAAACGCATGCGCGAAATTGCCGATAAGTGTGGTGCCATCCTCATGGGCGACATCAGCCACCCCAGCGGGCTTATCGCCAAGGGCTATCTGAACAACGCCCTGCAATACTGCCACATAGTAACCACCACCACCCACAAGACCCTACGCGGCCCCCGCGGCGGCATGATTCTGCTGGGCAAGGACTTCGAGAATCCCTGGGGCAAGACTACTCCCAAAGGTCAGATAAAGATGATGAGTGCGCTACTGGACAGCGCCGTATTTCCTGGGACTCAGGGCGGTCCTCTGGAACACGTCATCGCTGCCAAGGCCGTAGCACTGGGCGAAGCCTTAACAGACGACTACGACCACTACATCCAGCAAGTAATGAAAAACGCCAAGGTAATGAGCCAGGTCTTCATGGACAAGGGCTACGACGTAATCAGTGGCGGCACTGACAACCATCTGATGCTCATAGACCTGCGTCCCAAATTCCCCGAAATGACAGGCAAGGAAGCCGAGAATGCCCTCGTGGCCGCCGACATTACGGTGAACAAGAACATGGTTCCATTCGACACCCGCAGCGCCTTTAAGACCAGTGGTCTGCGTGTTGGCACTCCCGCCGTCACCACCCGCGGTCTGAAGGAAGACGACATGAAGATCATCGTGAACATGATAGACACAGTGCTGTGCAATCCTACCGATGCAACCATCGCCAAGGTGCGCAGCCAAGTGAACGACATGATGATCGACCGTCCTCTGTTCGCTGGCAAATGGTGAAACATAGGTCGATTGCGGCGAGAAAAAGCGTCTCTGGGAAGACTCGGAGACGCTTTTTCATAACGATACACTCGCTGTAGACACAAATAACAAGTGCAACATAAGGTGCGCATAAACGAGACTATAACATTTTCCGAAATTTAGACAACAGCAGTGGTCTCACCAGAGCATAGACGTACTCCTGCTGGCAATGAAATATGGTACTGCTGCATAAAAAATATTGTTAAATCCGATATTTTTTTCTGTATCTTTGCATCGTCATAGGCCATCCTCATAGGAATGCTTGGCACAACCAAAATAATGGTATACCTGTTCAAATATTGGGTATACTATTTTCACATAGGCATAGGACAAGCAATTTATTAACTGGCCCTATGCCGGTTGTCCGAAAAAATGTGTACCTTTACCCATCATTACTGGGATAATTCACAACCACAAAAGTAACTAAATAGGCAGAAGCATGTATATTTAGAGTCAGCCTGCTATTTTTGGCACACTGTCAATTTTTAACAGACTACAATAGTTGTGTTTAAAGGATTCCGTGTTTCCTTGCCCATAATTTTCAGCAAAAGATGCAGGGGTTTCTTGAACTTTGGTAAAAACAAACGCAGAAGGACAAACTGCAATATCTGTCCTTCTGCGTTGTTTTTTGAAGTATGGTTACATTTTATAGGGAGGGGCTGGCCGCTGTGTCCGATGCCCTTGGCGTAGCTATTTCTTGAGGAACTTGAAGTTCTTGCCCAGATATTCTGCTTGGTCGCCAAGACTCTCTTCGATGCGTAGCAACTGGTTGTATTTGCAGATGCGATCCGTGCGGCTAGCACTGCCTGTTTTGATGAGACCTGTGTTCATCGCTACGGCCAAGTCGGCTATAAAAGTATCCTCGGTTTCGCCGCTGCGATGGCTTATCACGGCGGTGTACTTGTTACGATATGCCAAGTTGATGGCATCCACAGTCTCGGTGAGGGTGCCTATCTGATTCAGTTTGATGAGAATACTGTTGGCCACCCTTTTGTCGATACCCATCTGGAGGCGTTCCACGTTGGTGACAAAAAGATCGTCGCCAACCAGCTGGGCAGTGTCGCCGATAGTATCGGTGAGTTTCTTCCATCCATCCCAGTCGTCCTCAGCCATGCCGTCCTCGATAGAGAGGATGGGGTATTTTCTCACCCAGTCGGCCCAGAAATTCACCATCTGGTCGGGAGTAAGTTTCTCGCCGCTGCTCCATTTCAGGTGGTAGACGTTCTCCTCGGGTATGAAAAACTCGGAAGAGGCGGGGTCCAGAGCGATAAATACATCCTCGCCAGGACGATAGCCGGCCTTTTCAATAGCCTCGAGGATGACCAGGATGGCCCCGTCGTTGTTGGCAAGATTGGGGGCAAAGCCGCCTTCGTCGCCGACGTTGGTACTCATGCCCTTGCTCTTGAGGACGCTCTTGAGGTTATGGAATATCTCGGCACCCATACGCAGAGCCTCGGCAAAGGTCTCAGCACCGACGGGCATAATCTTGAACTCCTGGAAGTCGATGCTATTGTCGGCATGAGCACCGCCGTTGAGGATGTTCATCATAGGGATAGGCAGCAGATGCGCATTCACGCCGCCAAGATAGCGGAACAGTTCCTGGTTGGACTCCATGGCGGCAGCTTTGGCACAAGCCAGCGAGACTCCAAGGATGGCGTTGGCTCCCAGACGGCCCTTGTTGGGAGTGCCGTCCAGTTCTATCATCTTGGCATCGATGGCGCGCTGGTCCTGCACGAACATACCCTGAAGCTCATCGCTGATGACCTTGTTGACGTTCTGAACGGCCTGTAGCACGCCTTTGCCCATATATACGCTCTTGTCGCCGTCGCGCAACTCGCAAGCTTCATGCACACCTGTCGACGCACCAGAGGGTACAGCAGCACGGCCTGTGGCACCTTGTTCTGTAAAAACTTCTACTTCTACCGTGGGATTGCCACGGGAATCGAGGATCTGACGTCCTCGCATGCCAATAATCTGTGACATATAACTTCTATCTGTTTATAAAAGATGTTGAATGATTAAAAAAATAGTAGGGGGAGTAGTGAAAAATGACCGCCTAACGACGATTGTCGTGATGAAGATAAAAGGAATGCAGAACACCTCGAGCGTCCAGCATTCCTTCCTTTCATGAATTATATAGGGTCTCTATGAACTCTGCCTCTAAGCAGTTTCTGTAGTCTCGGTATCAGGAGCGGCCTGTGCGACAGGAGCGGCAGAAGCCTCGTCAGCCTTCTTGCTACTGCGGCTACGACGTGTACTCTTGGTTTTCTTGGCAGTGCCAGCATTCTCCTTGAGCATATTCTCGTTGTAGTCCACCAGTTCCATCATGCACATGGCACTGTTGTCACCGTGGCGGATGCCTGTCTTGAGGATACGCGTATAGCCTCCCTCGCGGTTAGCCACCTTGGGACCTATTTCGCTGAACAGCTCGTGGACGGCCTCTTTGCTGTGGAGATAACTAAAAGCCACACGATGGTTGTTTTGCAGAACAGCTGTGTCGTTGCTCTTGCTAGCCACCTTGGCACGATTGATAAGGGGCTCTACGTAGCCGCGTAGCTCTTTGGCCTTAGCCAGAGTGGTCTCTATTCTCTTGTGGAGAATGAGAGAACTAGCCATATTGCTGAGCATAGCAGCTCTGTGTGCGTATGTTCTAGATAGATGATTTACTTTATTACCGTGTCTCATGTTATTATTCTTTATCTAATTTATACTTGGAAATGTTCATACCGAACTCCAGACCTTTGCTAGACACCAGGTTCTCCAGCTCGGTTAGGCTTTTCTTGCCAAAGTTGCGGAACTTCAGCAGGTCAGCTTTATTATAAGCCACCAATTCTCCCAAAGTATCTACCTCGGCAGCCTTGAGACAATTGAGGGCACGCACACTGAGATCCATATCCACCAATTTGCTCTTCAGCAACTGGCGCATATGCAACGTGTTCTCGTCGTACTCCGCCACAGGCTGTTTGGGCTCCACATCCAGTGTGATGCGCTCGTCGCTGAACAGCATGAAATGCTGTATCAAGATGGTAGCAGCTTCCTTCAGAGCTTCCTTGGGGTGGATGGAACCATCCGTCTGGATGTCGAAAGTGAGCTTCTCATAGTCCGTTTTCTGCTCTACACGATAATCACTCACTTCATACTGAACGTTGCGAATGGGGGTGTAGATAGAATCGATGGCAATCACTCCGATAGGATCGGTTGCCTTCTTGTTGTCGCCGGAAGCCACATAACCGCGTCCTTTCTCAATAGTGAGCTCTATCTTCAGGGTAGTGCCGGGTTCCATGTGGCAAATCTCCAACTGTGGATTGAGAACCTGAAAACCATTGAGGTAATTATTCATATCCCCGGCCTTTAGCACCGTCTGTCCCTGCACATCAAAGGATACCTTCTCGAAGTTGTGGTCTTCTATCTGCTGGCGGAAACGGACTTGCTTAAGCTTAAGGATAATATCGGTCATGTCTTCTGTCACTCCTGGGATGGAGGCAAACTCGTGCTCCACGCCTTCGATACGCACTGAAGTGATAGCGAAGCCCTCGAGGGAAGAGAGAAGGACGCGACGCAGCGCATTACCGATAGTGATACCATAACCAGGCTCCAGCGGGCGGAACTCGAACTTACCACGGAAATCATCCGCTTCCAGCATGACAACCTTATCGGGTTTTTGGAAAGCTAATATAGCCATATTGTACCTTTCTCGTTGAATCTATTAAACAAATGTTATGCCTGCCGATGCTACCTGTAAGGACGGCGGCAGGAGACGCCCTTCCGAGTAACTAGCCCTAACCTGTCGGCTGCCAGCAGGCACGATAATATGATGCACATCTACAGCCGAGAGGATAGGACTAAGGATCATTACTTGCTATATAAGTTGACAATCAGCTGCTCGTTGATATTCTCGGGGATGTCTGCACGCTGAGGGTGGTTGAGGAACTTGCCGCTCATGGCATTGCCGTCCCATTCCAACCAAGAAAAGTTGTTGGCGCGAGAGGTGAGACTATCGTTGATAACCTCTAAGCTTCTGGACCGCTCGCGAACAGACACAATGTCGCCTGCTCTCAGCAGATAGGAAGGTATGTTGACAATATTGCCATTGACGGTAATATGACGATGCGACACCATCTGGCGAGCCTGTGCACGGCTGCGGCAGATGCCGAGACGATACACCACATTGTCCAGACGGCTCTCGATGAGCTGCATAAGCACCTCACCCGTTACGCCGCCGCGACGTGCTGCCTCTGTGTACAGTTTGCGGAACTGACGCTCAAGGATGCCGTATGTGTATTTGGCTTTCTGCTTCTCCTTGAGCTGCATGCCATATTCCGACACCTTGTTGCGACGTTTGTCGTTGCCGTGCATTCCAGGGGCGGTTTGTCTTCTTTCGTAAACTTTGTCGGGACCGTAGATCGGTTCGTGGAATTTTCTTGCAATCTTGGTCTTAGGACCTGTATATCTTGCCATTTCTTTACTTTATTTAAGGTTAATGCTTGCCGCCTGCGGGGAGAGTTTCTGTATTCAGCCCGTGAGGCAGCGAAAACTGGACATTATAGTTACACGCGACGACGTTTGGGAGGACGGCAACCGTTGTGAGGCATAGGTGTAACGTCGACAATCTCAGTGACTTCGATACCACAATTGTTGATTGCGCGGATTGCAGATTCACGTCCCGACCCCGGTCCTTTCACATAAACCTTAACTTTTCTTAGGCCCAAATCATAAGCAACTTTGCCGCAATCTTCCGCCGCCATCTGTGCTGCGTACGGAGTGTTTTTCTTCGATCCGCGGAAGCCCATTTTTCCTGCTGATGACCAAGAAATCACTTGTCCGGCATTGTTCGTCAAAGAGACGATTACATTGTTGAAAGAGGAGAACACAGTGGCTCTTCCTTGTGCTTCTATTTTTACGACTCTCTTTTTGGTCGGTTTAGAAGTTTTTGCCATTATTTTTTGCTTGATTTTACTGTTTCTTACTACCAGCTATATCGAATAAATCTTGTTCTTGTTGCCGCTGGCTAGGGTGCGGCAGGGAGGTAATCCACAGCTGGTTGCTATCTAAGCAGCATGATGCTAATTACTTAGTAGCTTTCTTTTTGTTAGCGATAGTTTTCTTTTTACCCTTACGAGTACGAGCGTTGTTCTTGGTGCTCTGTCCACGAACGGGGAGGCCCAAACGATGACGTACTCCGCGATAGCACCCGATATCCATAAGTCGCTTGATGTTCATCTGCACCTCGCTGCGAAGGGCACCTTCCACCTTGTATTCTTCATTGATGAGGTTACGCAGCGTGGTCTGTTCGTCATCAGTCCAGTCATCGGTCTTTTTGGCAGGGTCGATGCCAGCTTTTGCCAAAATTTCCTTGGCGATGCTTCTGCCGATGCCATAGATGTAGGTCAAAGCAATCTCACCTTGCTTGTTCCTGGGTAAATCAATACCTGCAATTCTTGCCATATACTTTTATACTGTTTTTTGATGTTTCGGCTGTTGATGTTGTCGCTGTCTTCCTCGTAAGTGTTGTGTTACGGTACGTCGAGAAAGGGACGGCAGCACCTCATACCAATTAACCCTGTTGTCTCATTTTGTACTTAGGGTTCTTCTTGTTGATTACGTAAACAACCCCGTGGCGCCGCACTACCTTGCAGTCTGGGGTTCTCTTTTTTACAGAAACTCTTACTTTCATTGTGTATAATATTTAACTATGTCTTCTTATCACGATTCAC
>CAMURW010000001.1 GCA_947097635.1 uncultured Bacteroidales bacterium | reverse complement strand
TTGTTGCGGCTCCATTCCCTGTATTCATTCTCTATCTGCTTCTTCACGCCCATGGTGTTCAGGTTCTTCAGGGCTTTGTTCTGCTCGTTGCTGTATTTCCAGTAGTTGCTGCAGCTGGCGTATTTGCTGGCGTATTTTATTCTGGTGGCTTGGCTGGCAGCCATCTGCTTGCGCAGCACGTTGATTTTCACGTCGCGTATTTCGTAACGCAGTTTGTTGGTGACGTTCATGGTCTCTTCCAGTCCATAGCTGGTGATGGTGTGGTTGGTGGTGCCGGGGTATCCCATCACCATGGCGAAGTCGCCGTCGCCCAGCTCTTTGTTGCTCACGGGGAGGTGGTGCTTGGGCTTCAGGGGCACGTTGTTTTCGTTGTAGGTGGCGGGGCTGCCGTCGGGGGCGGTGTATATGCGGAACATGGAGAAGTCGCAGGTGTGGCGGGGCCAGCTCCAGTTGTCGGTGTCGCCGCCGAATTTACCCATGCTGGAAGGTGGTGCGCCCACCAGTCGCACGTCCTTGTAGGTGATGTAGGCGAGCATGAAGAATTGGTTGCCGTCAAACATCTCCTGCACCTGCACGTCGTATTTGCCGCCTTCGTTGTATTCGTCCACAATCTGCTTGGAGATTTTCTCTATGGCGTTGGCGCGGTCGCTCTCGCTCATGTCGTCGCTCAGCACGGTCTTCACGCGTGTGGTAACGTCTTCCATCCTCACCAGCAGTCCTGCCGTGAGACCGGGGTTGGGCAGTTCCTGGTCTTTGCTGTAGGCCCAGAAGCCGTCGCGCAGATAGTCGTGAGCCACGCTGCTGTGTTCCTGAATCTTTTCGTAGCCGCAGTGGTGGTTGGTTGTCACCAAGCCTTGGCTGCTGATTATTTCGCCCGTGCAGAAGTGCCAGAAGGGGTTGCCTTCGTTGGCGAGGCCCACAATGGCATCTTTCAGGCAGCTCTGGTTTATGCTATAGATGTCCTGTGGTGTCAGTTTGAAGCCCTGTTTCTGCATGTCGGCATAGTTCTTGCCGATGAGTGAGAGAAGCCACATGCCTTCGTCGGCGCGGGCGGCAGTGGGCAGCACCAGCAGCATAGCCAGTGCCAGCACCAGTGATTTCATTCGAAGTTTCATTCTGTAATTTATTTATAATTTATTAATATATTTGTACTTAGGGAAGAAAGCGGACATCGATCCACTTTCTTAAGCCGCTGCAAAGGTAGTCGTTTTTTTCAGAATGGCAATAAAAAACCTTTATTTTCCCAAATTACATGATTGCCAGATAGGTATAATGCTCTCTGGGACTTAGGTCGGCTGCCATTTGCATTGTGTGTATAAATAGTTATGATGCTGTAAGTTAGAATAATTAGTCCGTGCGTTGAGTAATGGCATGGGTCGTACGTGGGTTGAGAATGGGTCGGAAGTAGGTCGGAAATAGGTCGGAAATTTCCGATGCAGTCTTGGCGCAAGCAAGGTGCGGCGGCGACTTCTTCCGGGAGTGCCAGAGATGATGATTGCGATAGCCCACATTAGTTCCTCGAAGAGGCGAAACGAGGTGCAACTTGTTCCCCGCATTGCTGTCGGCGGTCCGCCGGTTTTTCTTCGCATCCCTTGGCCTTTGCGATTAGAGCACCTTGCGAACCGTCATTTAGATTATCGTTTCCACATGGATATAGCTAATGCTCATGTGTGGCTTTTGTGGAGAATCATTAAATTATTGCCGCACAGGCTATTCGTTTTTCAGCCACTGGCCGATGGTTTTATAGGTAATCTTGGTGCCGAACAGCAGGATGCCACGGCGATATATCTTGGCGGCGAGCCAGGTGCAAAGAGGGAAGAACGCCAGTAGCAACACGGCACTAAGGACGAGTTGCCAATACGGCACACCGAAGGGGATGCGCATAAGCATGGCCATGGGCGAGGTGAAAGGGATGATGCTGAGCCATGTGGCCAAGGCTCCGCTGGGTGTGCGCATCATATTGACGCTAAGCAAAATAGTAAGTATCAGCGGCGACGTGAGCGGCAATACGAACAGGTTGCCATCGGTATCGGGGTCTGCCACTGCCCCCACGGCAGCGAAGAGGGTGGCATACAGCAGATAGCCGAACAGGAAATAGAACAAGAACATACCCATCAGCACCCCAAAATTGATGCTGGTGAGTCCCTGTATCAGCTCGCTGACGTCGTTTGCCTGCATGGCATCCAGCATCTGCACGGTGGCATCGGTGCCTTTGGTGGCTACCTCGGTGATATTGTGGCTGGCCTGCGCGGCTTGGAACAACGCGGAATGGGAGGCCTGGATAGCACCCACGGCGACGACACTGAGCAGCATCCACAGCACTATCTGCGTGAGACCCACGGCACAGATGCCTATTACCTTACCCATCATCAACTGAAAGGGCTTTACGCTGCTGATGACAATCTCCACGATGCGGTTGTTCTTTTCTTCCATCACCCCTCTCATCACCTGCGAGCCAAAGGCGATGATAACGCAGAATATCAGCAATCCAAGCATCAGCCCTACCACGTTCTTTATCTCCAGAAAGCCATCGCGTCCCGTCTCAATGTCCTTAGTGTGAAGGGTAATCTTGGTGCCGGTGATCAGGGCGTAGTCCTCCGCGCTGATGTTATGGACATCCAGCAGGATGTTGTTGCGCAGTATCTCCTGTAGCTGCCTGTTCACGTCGTTTTGCACATCGATGTTGGGGGCATCCTTGCGATAATAGAGGAAGGCATCGCCAGGAATGGTGGTCTCGCGCTTGGGGATGTAGACGATGGCGGCCAGACTGTCGTTGTTGGCCAGCATAGCCTCTGCTTCCTCCAAGCTGGCGGCATCGCTATAGGCCACTACCTCGCTGTTCTGGAACGCGTGTGCGAACAGTTGCGTGTCATCCACCACCAGCACCCTCGCCGTCTTCACGGGTTTCACTGCCAGCAAGACGGGGACGGCATAGAGTGCCGCCAGCAAGATGGGTACCAGGATGGTGAGAATCCAGAAAGAAGGCTTCTTCGCACGTGTGAGGTATTCGCGCTGTATGACAAGGAATATCTTATTCATTTGCTTACTGTTTCTATGAAAATATCGTTCATGGATGGCAGCACCTCCTTGTATACAGGAGGATGCGTCTTGCTGTACTCCTTGCGTATGTCCTGCACGTTGCCGCTGAGTACTACGCGGCTTTTGTTTATGAGGGAGATGCTGTCGCACAACTCCTCAACGCTGCTCATGTTGTGGGTACTGAAGATGATGGTGGCCCCTTGGTCGCGCAATGCCAGTATTTCTTTCTTCAGTAGTTCGGTGTTCACAGGGTCGAAACCACTGAAGGGCTCGTCGAAGATGAGCAGTTTCGGTTGATGCAGCACGGTGACGATGAACTGTACCTTTTGCTGCATGCCTTTGCTGAGTTCTTCCACACGACGGTTCCACCAGCTGTCGATGTCGAACTTCTCGAACCACTGGTGCAGGCGCTTCGCAGCATCCAGACGGCTCACGCCCTTCAGCTGTGCCAGGTATATGGCTTGCTCTCCCACTTTCATCTTTTTGTATAGGCCACGCTCCTCGGGGAGGTAGCCTATGTGCTGCACGTCGTCGTCCACCATGGGACGGCCCTGTAGCAGCACCGTGCCGCTATCGGGTTCGAGGATGCGGTTGATGATACGTATCAGCGTACTTTTGCCGGCACCGTTGGGCCCCAGCAGTCCAAACACGCTGCCTTCGGAGATGCTGACGGAGACATCGTCCAACGCTTGGGAAGAGCCGTAGGATTTCACTATATGTTGTGCTTCGAGAAAGGACATAAGGTATAATGATTTTGATAACAAAACAAGTATGTTCAGCAGCCTGTCTTCATTTCCTCACCCTTAGGATGATGATCTCGACCAGCAGCATGAAAAGTGCTGCCACTATGCACCAGTGCCACATAGGCAGGCCATCACGCATGGCACGAATCTCGGCATCCAAGGGGCTGTTGGTATTGTGTACTACGCCATAGCCCGCCAGATGATAGTCCTTCAGGGCTTTCTCCACTTCGCTACGGCTACAAAACTGCATGGCGCTCTCCTGGCGGGAATAGTTGAACGCCACAGCCTCGTGGCTGGTGGTATCTTGCGGATGCCGTAGGTAATAGCAGCCCGCCGTGGCAAGCTCCTCGTGCGGCATCATGTAGCTTTTGCCGCCTATGCGACGGATGTCGGGGATGAGGTCCACTTGACCATCCTTGGAGACGAGATGCGGCACCCGCTCGGCATCGTATTGCTGCGCCAGCGGAATGGGGACGCGGCTGTCCGACATCGAGTAGGGCACGCCGAGGCAGCCGCTATAGAGCGCCATATTAAATAAGGTTGGGACGAAAAGCGCCTGCTGCACAAAGTCGGTCCACTGGTCTTCCAGCGGTGTGCTGAACAGGTAGAGCCGTCCGTTGCCGCAGGGAGTGAAGGAGAGGTAGTCGTTACCGTCCAGTAGGGTGATGATGCTCTCTTTTACTGTAGTGCCGTCGCTCTGCTGCTGATAGTAGCCCTGCACGGCAGGCAGTTCCATCTGCATCTGTGCCTCGTCTTCATCAGGGTTCTTATTGCCATCGAAAACGTTGTTGTAAAGAAGCTGACGGGTGTTTATGCTCGCTGTCTTCTGCCGTCCTTTCGTCCATATTCCCAGCCGAGCAGCGGAAAAGAGCGAGAGCATCTGGTTGTAGCTGCTCAGATCGGCCTCTTCGGCCGGTGCCACCAACAGGGTGCCGCCATTGGTCACGAAAGTGTGCAGCGTTTGCGACAGGCCGCTGGGGATGTCGTGAAGGCCGTTCAGTATGATGAAGCTGTAGTCTTCTAGCGTGCTGAAAGGGATGGTGCGGTCGCTTACGCTGCTGTACACTATGGCGCTGTCGTTGCCGAAGAGACGCTGGAGGTACACGTTGTCGCCGCCGCCGTTGATGGCCAGCACGGAAAGTCGCTCGCGCACGTTAATAGCGAAAAACATGGTGTCGTCGAAGGTCACAGGATAGTCTGTGGTTTCAACCCTGCCCTGCAACGCGCCGCCGCCGTTGATAGTGAAATGCATGGACACTATGGCACTGCCGTCGGAGTCCAGGTCGGCTGTGGCCAGGGCGCTCTGCTGCTCACCGATGAAGAGGCGCACGGGTACGTTCTTCACGGGGCTGTCGCCTTCGTTGCGCAGGAATACCTGCACGATGACGGTGTTTCCCTGCAGGAAGACGGGGGCGCTAAGTGCTAGGCTGTCGATGTATATGTTGTTCACGGCACTGGCTTCCAGGGGCACTAGGATGGAATGCAGCAGGCTGTCATGTGCCAGAGCGGCAAAGTCGGAAGTGCTGTGCTGGAAGTCACTGATGATGTATGCCTCCTTTTCTTGCGCCGCACTCCGCAGGAGGAAGTCCTGCTGTCGTTTAGTGACATCGCTAAGCAGCGGACTCGCGGAGGCAGTCTGCAGGCCATCCAGCTGTGCCAGCAGTTCGTCTCGACTCAGCCAGTGGAATTGGCTGCCTCCCATCTCATTGGTCATCAACTGAAACTGGTCGCTGCTCTTGTAGGCGGCGGCAATCTCCTTGGCTTTCTGCACCGCCTGTTCCAGCAAGGGACGACCCTCGCTGCCGGTATTGGACATGGAGAACGAGTTGTCGATATAGATGCTCACCGCCGCACCACCGCGCTGCACGCGCTGCCGCTGCCGCAAAACTACGGGCTGGCAGAACGCCAGCACCAGGAAGACGATAGCCAGTATGCGTGCCGTCAGCACCAGCCATTGGCGCAGGGTGCGTTGTCGGCGTATCTCCTGCCGCAGTTCCTCCAGATAGCGTACGTTGCTGAAATACACATTGCGATAGCGATGGAAGTTGAAGAGGTGGACGGCAATAGGTATGGCAATAGCCACCAGGGCGATGAGGAAAGCGGGATAAAGGAGTGTCATAGTAATAGTGTCTTTGCTTATGCTGAGGTTTGTTTCGGTGCTGACTTACATATTCCTCGTATGCCGCATTCGGCACAGTGCGGCTTCCGGGCCGTGCACACATAGCGGCCGTGGAGTATCAGCCAGTGGTGTGCCGTGGGTATCACCTCTTCGGGAATATGTTTCACTAACTCCAGCTCCGTCTGCAACGGTGTTTTGCTGTTGCGGGTGAGGCCGATACGGTTTGCCACGCGAAACACATGCGTGTCCACCGCCATGCAAGGCTGATGGAACGCCACGCTGCACACCACGCTGGCGGTCTTACGTCCCACTCCGGGCAGCGTCTGCAAAGCATCGCGGTCTGCCGGCACCTCGCCTCCATAGTCGCTCACCAGCTTCTTTGCCATCGCCACCAGATGCTCGCTTTTGCTGTTGGGATAGGAGATGGAGTGAACATAGTGCAGCACCTCGTCCTTGGAGGCCTGCGCCATGGCTTGTGCCGTGGGGTAAGCGGCAAAGAGTGCCGGTGTCACCATGTTCACGCGCTTGTCGGTACACTGTGCGGACAGCATGGTAGCCACCAGCAACTGAAAGGGGCTGCCATGATAGACTAACTCGGTGGTGGCATCGGGTGCCGTAGTCTGGAAGTACTCTATCAGTTTCTTATAGCGTTCTTGCTGGGTCATGGGTGGATAAGTGGTTTTCGGGTGACGGACTTGGTAGTTCATTCTTGATTTCCGTTTATCTGCAGTGTCACGAATAGCGGATCATGATCGCTGAGGTCGCTTTTCACGCGTTTGTAGCTCAGCGTCTTCAGCTGCGGACTGTGAAGGACATAGTCGATGCGGAAGGCAGGGAATCTGCCGTGATAGGTGGTGCAGAAACCATTGCCGCACTCTCTGTAGCTGTCCACCAGATAATCGGTAATGTTCTGATAGAAATAGCTGGCGGGGGTGTCGTTGAAGTCGCCTGTCACGATGCAGGGATGCGGCGACTGACGCAGGAAGCCTTCCACTTCCTTCCATTCCTGCTCGTGAACGAGGCTGACATGTTTCAGTTTGCTTAAGGTGCTTCGTACGCTGTCGGGAGTCAGATCGCCGTGGGTGGTGGCGCTGAGCACCTGGTAGTCCTTTTCGTCCAGCCTATAGCTCTCCAGGTGCAGGTTCATCACGCGTACCGTGTCGCTCCCTTTCACCACGTCCACCGCCATGCGTTCCACGCTGTCGATATATACAGGTGCAAGCAGTTGGTAGCGCGAGATGGTAACTGTATTGTAGCGCCTTCGCTGAGGACTTGCTGACACCGAGTAGGCATAGCCTCGGGCAGCGAGACTGTCGGCCAGAGCGGTGTGGTTGGCCATGTACACGAACTCCTGCAGGTTCAGCACATCGGGCTGCTCCTTGTCTATTATGCGCAACAGCTCATGGGCGTTGCTGTCTATCTGTTCCAGCCGCCGGTCCATATCGCTGATGAAGTTGCTGCCATAGCAGCCATGTACATTGTATGTCATCACGCGCAGCGTGTCGGCGGTGGCAGGATGAGTGTTGGAACCGAACTGCATGTACAGCGGCAGAAAACTGACGCGCAGCAATATCAACGCTGTGGACAGCAGAAACCATTTGCTGCTGGCCAGTAGCCACAGTAGGACGAAAAACACGTTTGTCACCAGCAGCGGGAAAAAGGCGTAACTGAGCAACGATGGCCACAACACGCGCGACGGAGCCACCTCGCCAGCCAATGTAGAGGCCAGCAGCAACAATACCACCACTGTATTCAGGACGACAAAGAGGCCTTTTATTATTCGTTTCATTAATAATCTTTAATTCTATTTTCCAACGCATTAGCAGTTTTCTGCCGACAACGTTAGAAAGCACAAAAATACTAAATCTTTTTCGTTTGGCACACGAAAACGTTCGCATGCCATCTTTTTTGTACCTTTGCAATTTGGTACAAATAACCTATTATGCAACATTACGGACTGATAGGGCGTCACTTAGAGCATTCCTGGTCACAAGAATACTTCACAGAAAAACTTAATGCTATAGGCCTCGGCGACTGCCGCTACCAGCTGTACCCTTCGGGCGATAAGGTGCAGCAACCTGCCGACTTGCCGTCCTGGCTGGACAACCTCATACAGAACGATCACCTCATGGGCTTCAACGTCACCCTGCCGTTCAAGCAATGGGTGCTGCCGCTGATGCAGCAGATTAGCCCCACGGCACAAGCCATCGGTGCGGTGAACTGCGTACGCGTTCTGTGGCAGCATGACGGCAACTACCGCCTGGAAGGTCACAACACCGATGCCCCCGCTTTCCGCGACAGCCTGCAACCGCTGCTGCAACGCTGGCATCGTGCGGCATTGGTGCTAGGTACTGGCGGCGCGGCAAGGGCTGTGGCGTATGCGCTACACCAGCAGGGTATCGCCGTCACTTTCGTCAGCCGCAACCCCTCACAGCATCAGGACTGCTGTACGACAGCTGGCGACACCATATGCTCCTATTCCGATGCTTACGCCCTGGCAGAACACACCTACCTTATCGTCAACGCCACCCCCGTAGGCATGATGGCGCTGGAAGCCGAGACACCTTTCGCCGACATCCATCATATTTCGTTTCAGCACCTTTGCTACGACCTCGTCTACAACCCCGAAGAGACCCGTTTCCTGCTGGAGTGCGAGCTCACCGGTGCCACCGTAAAGAACGGTCTGGAGATGCTACACCGCCAAGCCGACCTCTCTTGGCAGCACTTTGCCCTGCCCTACACTCAGCAATAATGAAGCAGTACCTCATTCACAAGTAGGGAAACTGAAAAAGCAGCACAAAACAACGGCTACGTATACAAAACATCGCCGCGATAGCATATGCTATCGCGGCGATGTTTTGTATGCTGCTAAGGCAGCGAATGCCCGTCTTCTCCAGGGCGAATCAACCACCGAAGTCGTCGAACATGATGTTGCTCTTAGGCACTCCAAGGTTGTCGAGCATATTAGTTACAGCCTTGCTCATGGGGCCTGGACCGCACATATAGTACTCTATCTCCTCGGGTTCTTCCACGTTCTTGAGATAGGTGTCGAACATCACGTTGTGGACAAATCCTGCGGTGTAATTCACTCCTGCTGCGTCGGCTGCAGGGTCGGGACGGTCGAGAGCCAGATGGAACGAGAAGTTGGGGTAGTCTTTCTCCAGCTGCAGGAAGTCCTGCAGGTAGAACACCTCGTTCAGCGCACGTGCGCCATAAAAATAACTCATCTTGCGATCCGTGGTGTGGAGCGTGCGTGTGAGGTGCATAATCTGGGCGCGTAGTGGAGCCATGCCGGCACCGCCGCCGATCCAGATCATCTCGGGCTGAGGCTCGCCCTCGGCATGTTCTTTCACATGGAACTCGCCATAGGGTCCGCTCATCGTCACCTTGTCGCCAGGCTTCAACGAGAATATGTAACTGGAGGCGACACCAGGGTTGACGTTCTGGAAACCGCTGCGGTCGGGCTTGAAAGGCGGCGTGGCTATGCGGACGGTGAGCATGAACACATCGCCTTCGTCAGGATAGTTGGCCATAGAGTAGGCACGCACCGTAGGCTCTGTGTTGACGCAAACGAGGTCGAACATCTTGAACTTCTCCCATGCGGGCAAATATGCCTTGCCAATGAGCTCGCGGTCGAAATCGGCGTAGTTCACCTTGAAAGCAGGAATCTTAATCTGGGCGTAAGAGCCGGGCTTGAAGTGCATGTGCGCGCCGGCAGGCAGCTGCACCTTGAACTCCTTGATGAAAGTAGCCACGTTGCGGTTCGACACCACCGTGCACTCGTATTCCTTGATGTCGAGAATGCTTTCCGGCACACCAATTTGCATATCCTGCTTCACCTTTACTTGGCAGCCCAGACGCCAGTGATCTTTTACCTGGCTGCGCGAGAAATGTGGCAACTCGGTGGGCAATATGTCGCCTCCTCCTTGAAACACCTGCACTTTGCACTGTCCGCAGCTGCCTTTGCCGCCGCAGGCACTGGGCAGGTGGATATTCTGTCCGGCGAGGGTCTGTATGAGCGTGCTGCCGGTGGATACCGTCAGTTCCTTGTCTCCGTTAATCTTGATTTTCACGTCTCCGGCAGGCACCAGCCTGGCACGCACGAAAAGCAGCAATGCCACCAGCACCAGAATGACAACGAGGAAAACGATTAACGCTGATAATATAATTTTAGCCATTTTTTGTCATTGAATTAATGTTTCACTACGCGACTCAGTGTCCCTGAGTTGCACAGCATACCTATTTATAACTTAATGCCCATAAAGCTCATGAATGCCATGCCCATGAGGCCGCTGATGATGAACGTGATGCCCACGCCCTTGAGAGCGGGCGGTATGGCGCTGTAGCGCAGCTTCTCGCGGATGGCGGCGATGCCTACGATGGCGATAAGCCAGCCAATACCGCTGCCCAGGGCGAAACAGGTGGCCTCGCCGATGTTGGCATAGTCGCGCTGCTGCATGAACAGCGAACCGCCCATCACGGCGCAGTTTACAGCGATAAGGGGTAGGAAGATGCCCAAGGAGTTGTACAGCGACGGGCTGTATTTCTCCACCACCATCTCCACTATTTGCACGATGGCGGCGATGACGGCGATGAACATGATGAGCGACAGAAAGCTGAGGTCTACTGCGGCGAACTTGGGTCCCAGCCATGCCAAGGCACCAGAAGCCAGCACGTATTTGTTGAGCAAGTAGTTCACGGGTACCGTTATGAGCAGCACAAAGGTAACTGCCACTCCCAAGCCCAGTGATGTCTTCACCGTCTTGCTCACGGCAAGGAAGGAACACATGCCGAGGAAAAAGGCGAAAATCATATTGTCGATGAAAATCGACTTGATAAAAATATTAAAATATTCCATGATACTTTTCTCGTTAAAACGTTATTACGTTTGGATGTCTGCGCGTCTAAACCCACATCACTTCTCTTGCAACTCTTTATTCGCTCCCCTCTGTATCCAGATGATGATGCCTACCAGTATGAGAGCCATGGGGGCCATGATCATAAGACCATTGTTCTCGTAGCCAATGTTGTAGAGGCCCAATTTCTCCATGACAGGATAGCCCCACAGCGTGCCACTGCCCAGCAGCTCGCGCACGAAGCCCAGGATTACCAGGATGACGGCATAACCCAGACCGTTGCCGATGCCGTCGCAGAAGGAAGGCCATGGCTTGTTAGCCATAGCGAAAGCCTCCAGGCGGCCCATGACGATGCAGTTGGTAATAATGAGTCCCACATACACGCTGAGCTGCTTGCTAATGTCGTAGACGAAGGCCTGCAGCACCTGGTTCACCAGTATCACCAGCGCGGAGACGACGACTAGTTGCACAATGATGCGGATGCGCGGAGGGATGGTGTTGCGAAGCAGAGAGACGATAAGGTTACTCAGCCCTACCACCACGGTGACGGACAATGCCATTACTACAGCGGCTTTCAGCTGTGCCGTAACGGCCAGGCAGCTACAGATGCCAAGTATCTGAACGGTGATGGGATTGTTTTTGCCCATTGGCTCAGTGATCAGTTTCATATTCTTACTAGCCATTATTGAGCCTCCTTTCCCTCCGTCATAGCGGAGACAGCAGCACCCATCACGTTGGTGGAGTCTGCGGCACTGCCTTCTATGGCAGTGCCTGCGTTATTACTAACAGGATTTGCGGCAAGCATCTTGTCGAAGAAGCACTGATAGCGTGCCATATCTGTCGCCAGCATGGCGTGTACGCCATTGCTGGTCATCGTGCCGCCCGTGATAGCATCCACTTCGTGAATGCCTTCGGGGTTGGCATGCTTCTTCACAGCGATGGACACTACCTTGCCATGCTTATCCAAGATTTGTTTGCCGATGAAAGGCCTCTGGAACTTCTCGCCGGTGATTTCGGCGCCCAGGCCGGGGGTCTCGCCTTCATGGTCGAAAGTGATGCCGTCCACGGTATTGCAGTCTGCGGCGATGGCTATATATCCCCACACAGGCCCCCACAGACCCGTGCCGCGCATGGGCAACACATAACTTGTCTTGCCGTTCTTAGTGCAGCAATACACAGGGAAACGGGCATCCTGTGCGCCGCTCTCCGCCTTCTTCTGCTCGTCTTTGAGGTTGATGTTGAAGGGACGGTGGGCGATGTCGCCCTGTGTCATCTTGCCGGCGGCGATGTCGTAGATGTCCATGGCCTCGCCGGCCACGTTGACATTGACTTCATGGGTGAAATATTTGGCATATTCCGCCTCTGCCGCATCGCGTTCCACGTTCACATTGATAGCTTTCAGCAGGCTCTGCATCTTCTCGTTGCGGATATTGGCCTGCTGCTTGTCCTTGAGGCTGGTTGCCACTATGCTGAGCAACACAGCCACTACCGCCACCAACACGGTGGAGTATAGGAAAATATATTTATTACTAAAACTCTTCATAATTACTAATTACCTATTTCTAATCACTAATTACTTTGTTTATGTGCGGCACTGCGAGCCAGGCGCATCTTGATGTTGCGCTGCACCACGCAATGGTCTATGAGAGGCGCAAAGCAGTTCAGCAGCAGTATGGACAGCATCATACCCTCGGGGTATGCGGGGTTTACCACACGCAGCAGCACTGCGAAGACACCGATGAGGAAGCCATAAATCCACTTGCCGCAGTTGGTCTGGGCGCTGGTGACGGGATCCGTGGCCATGAAGACGGCTCCGAAGGCGAAGCCGCCCATCAGGTAGTGCTGCCACCAGGGTAGTGCCATATAGGCATTGGTGCCGATGGCGTTGAAGAGCAGTCCCATCAGTCCGCCCCCTATTGCCACGCTGAGCATGATACGCCAGCTGGCCACGCCTGTGCATAGCAAGATGGCAGCCCCGATGAGGATAGCCACCACGCTGGTTTCACCGATGCTGCCAGGGATGGTGCCCAGGAACATCTGCATGGCAGAAGCCTGAGGATTCATGCCGGCCATCAGTTCGCCTAACGGTGTGGCACCGCTAACGACATCGCCAGTGAAATGGTAGGGCTTGGCAATCCACACACTATCGCCGCTCATGTGGGTGGGATAGCTGAAGAAGAGGAAGGCACGCGCCACCAAGGCGGGATTGAGGAAGTTCATGCCCGTGCCGCCAAACACCTCCTTGCCTATCACCACGGCAAAAGCCACAGCCATCGCCAGTTGCCACAGAGGAATGGTGACAGGCACTATCAGCGAGATAAGCAAACCTGTGGCGATATAGCCTTCATTGACTTCCTCGTGACGTATCTCGGCAAAGAGAAACTCAAGGAACAGCCCCACCACGTAACTGACAACAATGATGGGAAGCATCCTGAGAAATCCGAACCAGAGGCAATGCCAGAAGGTGTTTTCGAACATGCCGGGATATGCCAATGCGGTCTGATGGCCAATGTTCCACATTCCGAACAGCGTGGCCGGTAGCAGAGCGATGACAACAGTGATAATGGTACGCTTGAGGTCCACTGCATCGCGAACATGCGAACCTTTCTTTGTTACCGTATTGGGAGTGTAGGCAAAGCTCTCGAACGCCTCAAAGGTGGAATGAAGCTTCTCATGTTTGCCGCCCTTCTCAAAGTTGGGTTTTATTTTATCTAAATATGATCTTAAAGACATTATTATATCCTTTATCTAGTATCTAGGCCTCCGGCATCCCGGCTGCCCCTAAAATTAACAACATTAATTCAACCTGCATGTTTCCAGACCCTGACGGATGATGTTCTGGATTTCCGTCTTGCTGGTGTCGATGAATTCACACAGTGCGAAGTCTTCGGGTTCCACCTCGTAGATGCCCAGGTTCTCCATCAGGTCTATGTCGCCAATGATGCAGGCCTTGATAAGCTGGAGAGGGTAGATGTCCAGCGGGAATACCTTCTCCATCTCGCCTGTCACCACGAAAGGGCGCACGCCGCCATGGAGTCCTGTATTCAGTTCACGGCCTTCTAGGAACTTCTGACAGCCCTTGCTTCCGCACTGGAAAAAGCCACTAAGGAAGGTATGGGAAAAGCTGTATTTCTTTACACCTGGTGCCAGCCAGCCCATAAAGTCGTATTTGTCGCCCTCGGGCAGCACGGTTAGCAGGTTGTCTGTGGCACCCATGAAACCATTCTTGCCTATGTTGGTGCCGGTGAGCATATCGCCACTGATGTATCGTACATGGTCGTCGGTGACATTGTTGGCAAGGCTCTCTATGCAAGCGCCTTGTAGCATCTTGTAATACTGGGGATTCTTAACCACAGGACCCGCCATCGCCACCAAGCGCTCGGGGCGATACTGTCCTGTGAGAAACAGGTGTCCAATGATACAAATATCCACTGGTTTGATGGTCCACACGATTTCGCCCTTGTTGACGGGGTCTATCCTGTTGATTTGCGTGCCCACGAGACCGGCAGGATGTTTGCCTGTGAAGTAATGCATCTTCACATAGTTTTGGGTAGGCATCACGGTGTTGTTCAGCATGGGGTTGATGCTGAGGTGGATAGCGCTCACCAATGTGTGCAGCACTTCCATGCCCATGTCGAACTCCTGTTCATGGCCGGCAATCAGATAGTTGTAGTTGGGGGCCAGGGGAGCACTTTCGAAGCCGCTGACGAAGATGGCCTTGGGGGTATCGTCGGGACATGCCACCAGTCCGAAAGGACGCTGACGCAGCATCGTCCAGACACCGCTCTCTGTCAGTGTTTTCACTACGGCCTCTCTGCCCATCTCGGCAGGGTTGCCGTGTGCGAAGGTCTCGCTGTCCATCTTGCCGTCGGCGGCAACCACCACTCGCAGGATGGCACGTTTGTCACCACGTACCACAGCCTCCACGGTGCCACTCACAGGGCTGGTGAAACGTGCAGCCTCGTTGTTCTTGTCGTAGAACAGCACACTACCTGCCTTAACGCTATCGCCTTCCTTCACCATCAGCTTGGGTGTCACGCCCACATAGTCCGTGGGCTTCACGGCATAGCGCTGGATGGTGGTGGCATCCACGGTAGTGAGTGCGGCAGTGCCTTTCACGCGAATGTCAAGACCTTTCTTGATGTTAATCGTATTATCAGACATTTTCTTCTTAATTTTCAACTTTTTGGGAGTAGAAAAAAACAAAAACACTCGCAAACATTGTCATGCTTAGCGAGTTACCAGTTTATTGCCACTTCCTATTGACGTTGCAAAGGTACATTTTTTTTTCAAAACCTAACAAAAAGTGAAAAAAAAAATTACAACTGACAAAAAAAGAGGATATTTGCAAATCTTTTTCGCAATGGAAAAAAAGTGTAACACTCTCATTCGCAATGAAAAAATAATATTATTGCACAAAGAGATGATATTAAAAGGTGGTAAAAAAGTTTCTGGAACATTCTGCGGCATAGGCGCTGCTGTCTGTTATGGCACAAATCCCTTAGGAGCCCTCAATCTGTACGGGGAAGGGATGGCGACAAATTGCGTACTTTTTTATCGCTTCAGCATGGCTTTCCTCATCTTGGCGGTGGTGATGCTGTTCCGCAAGGAGAGCCTGCACGTTGCATGGCAGGATTTCAAGGTGGTGTCGTCGCTGGGGATACTCTTTATCTTCTCCTCGCTGTCGCTGTATCTTTCTTTTCTATACATGCCTGCGGGTATTGCCAGCACCATCCTCTTCACCTACCCTATTATGACGGTGCTGATAATGCTGGTGGTGTACCGCGAGCGTGCCAGCATCCTCACGTGGCTATGCATAGCACTGGCCACCGCCGGAGTGGTGCTACTGTATTGGACAGGAGACGGCAGCGGCACCCTGTCGCCGGAAGGGGTGATACTAGTACTCATCTCGGCCCTCACCTATGCCATATACATCGTGTTGGTGGGCAAGGCCAAGCTGCAATGCTCCTCGTTCAAGATAAACTTTTATGTGCTGCTGTGGTGCGCCATCGGAATGTTGGTGTATACCGCTCTGGGCAATGCGCTTATGTCGCCGGAAATGCGCGCTGGGAGCGACGGCCGTGCTGCGCTGGTGGGGCCGCTGTTGCCGCCCCACAACTTCAGAGGCTGGTTCTACGTGACTTGGCTGGCTGCAATACCGGGCATAGCAGCACTGGTGATGATGGTGTACTCCAGCAAATATACAGGAGCCACCACCACCTCCATCCTGGGTGCTCTGGAGCCTCTTACGGCCGTCATCATAGGCATCTTCGTGTTCCACGAGTCTTTCACAACGCACTTGGCGGTGGGCATTGTCCTGATTATCACTGCCGTCACCATTATTGCCTATTCCCAAGTTCCGCATCCAAGGACACAGCAAGTAGGCCGACATCGGACACATGGATAGCGAGTGTATACAATAATATTGTATACGGTTACGTTATAATTAAGCCTCACAAGTGGTGAAGCCAAGGATATTATATGACTATAAGATACCTCTTTCATAGTTGTTTTGTGGCAGAGAGCAGCGATACTATCGTGGTGATAGACTATTGGCACGACCGCGACGACGGCAGGCTGCACCATCTGCTGGAAGAGACCAGCAAACAGGTCTATTTCGTGGTCTCGCACTTCCATCCCGACCACTACAATCCACAGATATTGAGATGTAAGTTACCTGTGGATGACAACGACCACGCTGCGTGCAACCACGAAAGCGCCAACAAGAAACGGCCGTATTTTCGCTTGCGCCGCAAACCCCTCTATCTGTTGAGTTACGACGTTGTGAAGCGTAGGCGCATCTTCCCAGCTCTCCCCGCTGCAGTGCTGAGACCCGGACACCATTATGAGGACGACAACTTGGAACTCCATGCCTACCGCAGCACCGACATCGGGATATCGATGGCACTGCGCCTGAAGGCAGACGAACAGGGCGAGACGCTGTTCCACTGCGGCGACTTGAACAACTGGTATTTCAGTGAGGAAGGCGAAGGCCCAGAGCACCTTAAAGTGTCCCTGCAACAGATGGAGGGGCTGTTCCTTTCCGTGGTACGAGAGTTAGAGAAGGTCTATCCCGACGGTCTACAGCACCTCTGCTTCCCCGTAGATCCACGACTGGGCAAGGATATGCTGCGGGGGGCGACACAATGGTTGTACGAGATACCTGCCAACAACTTCTATCCTATGCATTTCTGGGGCAAGTACGAAGCAATGGCAGAGGGGCTGAAACAGCTGCAGGAGATGTTCCCCCGCACCACATTCCACTTGCCCGAAGATGTCCCTGAGGCTTACCACGCACTGTCGGAGCACATCACCTCTTTGTAACCACACACCTTATTCCACTACTTCTCAGCCCCGTCATCTTAAATAGCGATTCGTCATGACAAAAATAGCGACATTGGTGTCCGGCGGAGTAGACAGCTCCGTAGTTGTGCACCTACTGAAAGAACAAGGCTACGAGCCCGACATCTTCTATATCCGCATAGGCATGGAGGAGGAACAGGGCTACATAGACTGCCCCCACGAAGAAGACATGGAGATAGTGCGGTGGATAGCACGCAAATATGGCTGCCACTGCGAGGAAGTGAGCCTGCAAGAGGAATACTGGGACAACGTGGTTAGTTACATCATCGACAGCGTGAAACGGGGGCTGACGCCTCATCCCGACATGATGTGCAACAAGATGATAAAGTTCGGCATCTTCGACCGACAGTGGGGCCACAACTACGAACGCATAGCCACCGGCCACTACGCCACTACGGAAGTGGTGGACGGCATCACCTTTCTGGCCACCGCTAAGGACCCCGTGAAAGACCAGACGGACTTCCTGGCACAACTGTCGTACCCGCAGATACAGAGGGTGATGTTCCCCATAGGCAACATGACGAAGAGCGAGGTGCGCCGGATAGCCCACGAGGCACGCCTGCCCAGCGCAGACCGCAAGGATAGTCAGGGCATCTGCTTCCTGGGCAAAATCAACTACAACGACTTCCTGTGCCGCTATCTGGGCGAAAAGGCAGGCAAGATTGTTGAACTGGAGACGGGAAAGGTACTAGGCACACACAAAGGCTTTTGGTATCACACCATAGGTCAGCGCAAAGGACTGGGACTGAGCGGAGGTCCTTGGTTTGTAGTGAAGAAAGATGTGGAGGACAACGTGCTGTACGTCAGCCAAGGTTACGACCCCGCCACGCAGTATGGCAACGTGGTGAATATGGCCGACTTCCATTTCCTCTCGCCAGGAGGGGAACGGTTTCTGACAAACCCCTTGGAAGACATCAACGAAGGGCATTCCGCACCTCAGGACATTCCCGTGAAATTCAAGATACGCCACACGCCAGACTTTGCACAGGGGCATCTCTCCCGCCTCGGCGACATCTACCGCATCACCAGCGACACACGCATACAAGGCATCTCCCCTGGCCAATACGGCATAGTGTACGACAACGATGCGCACTTGGTATTAGCCAGCGGCATGATAGTATAAATAGACGACATAGAGGGGGCTACCTACTTTGTGTACCAGTCTTTGAACCCCGCCACCTTGGCCTTGCTTATCACTATGCGGCCAGGGGTCGGCACGATAAGTCGCAGCTGCAATTTGCTGCCAAACCAGAATGAGATATCCTGCACGGCACGATGCGACACGATATATTGTCGGTTGGCACGAAAGAAGACGCGGGGATCCAAGTCCTGCATGATAGTATCCAGAGGCTTATCGATGATGTGGCTCTTGCCGCCGAAGGTTACCGCTATGCTCTGTTTGTTGTCCAGATAGATGCAGGCGATATCCTGCGTGGCCAGTGGCACCAGTTTGTCGCCCGAAGGAATTAGGAAATAACCTTTGTATTGCCGCCCACCCTTGTGCATCATGGCAATAAGGTGCCGCAGCGATTCGTCGTCAACGTTTTCTGTTTTGCGGCTTTGCTGCGACAGCAGGTCATACTTGTCCAGCGCACGCTGCAGGTCCTGTGTGGCGATGGGCTTCAACAGGTAGTCTATGCTGTTCACCTTGAAGGCTTCCAGGGCGTATTGGTCGTAGGCTGTGGTGAAAATAATAGGACAATATACTGTCACCTTGTCGAAGAGGCGGAACACGCTACCGTCGGCCAGATGGATATCGAAGAACGCCAGGTCGGGTTCTTTGTGCTGGTCAAACCAGTCTGCCGCTTCTTCCACTGTCTGCAGCATCGCCGCAATCTGTATGTCGGGTCGCAGTTCGTTTAGTTGGCGCTGTAGGCTTTGCGATGCTATGTCTTCGTCTTCCAGAATCAATGCTTTCATCACTATTATTTCAGATATGTTGTTAGCTTAGCAGGGGTATGGACACTTCGAAGGTGGTACTGTCTCTGTGCACTTCCACAGCCCAGTCGCTCACCAGTTTGTAACGTTCGGCCAGGTTGGCGAGGCCTACTTTTTCGCCCATTGGCTCCTCTTGCTTCAGGCAGATGGTATTGCGCACCACTATGGTTTCGGCATCGGGCGTGGAGATGCTTATGGTTAGTGGGTGCTTGTTTGAGACCACATTATGCTTCACGGCGTTTTCTATCAGCAGCTGAAGGCTAATGGGCACTATCCCGCGCTGCTTCGCCTCTTCTAGGATATTTTGTTTTATTATCAGGTTGTTGCCGTAGCGTATCTTCAGGAGGTAAATATAACTTTTCACGAAAGACAGCTCGTCGTCCAGCGTCACCAACTTGTTGTTCTGTATGATGTATCTGTAGGTCTGTGCCAGCTGTTGCACATAGTCGTGGGCTTTGGCTTCGTCTACGCCTATCAGCCCGTTCAGCGTGTTCAGGCTATTGAAGAGAAAGTGGGGGTCCAGTTGACTCAGCAGGGCATCGTAGCGTATACGCATATTCTCTTCGTTGAGGCGTTGGTTTTCCAGCTGCATCTTCTGATGTCGGGTGATATTAAAGATAAGGAAAGTTATCAGTAGCACCACCAGTGCGGCGCTGATGTCCTTGAACATGGCCACATTGATATTGCCCGTCACCGTTACCTCGCTCACAATCCGCAGCCTCAGTTCCTTTGCCAGGAACGTGAATAATGTGGTGATGACCAATGTGCCGATGGTGCCGTAGAGATAGCGTTTCCACGTCACTATACCCTCTCGTTTGGCAATGGCGAAATTGTAGAGGAAGAGGAGATAACACAGCAGCACGTTCAGTCCTCCCGACACCAGTAGGTCGCCCCATGAGAAAGCGGGATGCCCTACGCTGTAGAGGTTGCTCAGTTGGATGATAACAGTAAGCAGCGTACCCAGCGTCAGGGAGAGCCACAGCACCACCTTGTGGTTGAAGGGATGCAGTGTCCGCACCGATAGCCGTGGGGTGGGGACGGCACTTGCCTTCTGCCGGTTGTACCAAACGCCATGCACAGGGTGCTGGGACGGTGCCGCTGCATTATGTGTGTCACGTTTATTCATTGCCATTAAGCTGCACCCTGCGCTGGTGCCTCAGTTTTACCACGCTCACACGCACCCTGTGGTCGAAAGCACCCCTGCGCTTCTTGGCACGCAGGTCGGCAGGACGTCGTTTGTAGATGTATACGAGAGAGAAGACGGCGGCGATGAAATAGACTCCCGTCTGTATCCACAACGCCTGCAATTCGAACTGCACCTGTGCCAGCGTGGCACCCATCGAGTTGATTTTGACATATCCTTGCACGCCATGCGTGGAAGGGAAGAGCACGGACAGCCACTGCCACACTTTGGGCATACTGTCCAAAGGCCAGGCTATGCCACTGATGAATACCAGTATAAGGCTAAAGAATGCCGTGGTGAGCGGACCTGTCTCACGTTCTTTTATCAACACGCTGTAGGTCATGCCGAAGAAGATGGTGGCAAGCATAAAGGGCAGGAGGAAGCCGATGAGATCGTGCGGAGTGCCCAGATGAGGGAGGTTGAATATTATCGGTATCAGCAGCAGGTCTATGGCCATCAGGGGAACGTAGATCACGAAGTATGCCAGGGCACGCCCCAACACCACACGATACACATTCCCGTTGCGCAAATGGGCAGGTATGAGTTCTACCTCCCTCTTGTCTTCGTGCGCACCGCCGCCCAGCATGCCAATGCCGAATACCAGGGTTTGATGTATCACCATGATAAGCAGTGCTGGCAGCAGGAAACTGGCGTAGCCGCCTTTACCATACAGGTTGGTAATCTCGTACTGGATGGGTTTCGCCAGCACTTCGCCCCTCTCTCCGGTAATGCCCGCCATATTGTAGTGTTGCAGCTGTATTTGCTGCATCTCGTCCAGCATCACATTGTTGCACGCCAGCAGCACGCTTTTATAGTACAGGAAGGTGCTCATGTCGCAAAACACACTTATCTGCGCCGTCTGCAGCGATGCCAGCCGTTCGTCATAGTCACTGGGGAAATACACTATACCGTTAATGCGCCGTTTCTGCATCAGGTGTTTAGCCTCGCGCATGTTGTTGCAATAGTAGCGTACGTTGATTTCTGGCGTGGCGTTCATTTTATGGATGTAGCGACGGCTGATATCGCTACGGCTTTCGTCCACTACGGCGATAGGCAGGTTGTCCACGCTCTCCTTATGATACACCAGATTGTACAGCACAGGATACAGCAGTCCGGCCACGAAGAAGATGATAATGACACCCGACTCCGTGAATACGCGACGGCATTCCAGAGTAAAGACATTCCAAATATCTTTGAGGTTCTTTTTTATAATATTAGTGACAGCTTGCATAGCTTACGGTATTATGGTTCATCCACGACAGGCGCAGGGGGGCCGCATGTTTCTGTGCAGCGTGTTCATCACCGGCACCGGCAGCAGCACGAAGAGCAGCAGGAACACCATATAGGGTACGCTCTGCCAGAATCCGCCGCCGAAGATTGCCTCGTTCACGTAAATGAGGTAAAAATGACGCAGAGGGAACAGGTATGTGATTGCCTGTACAGCACCAAACATATTGGTGGCAGGATAGGTGAAGCCGCTCAGCGAGAAGCCCCACATGCCTAGGAAGGTGCCGAGGCTGATGGCAATGCGCAATTCTGGTATCAGTGCCATAAGTGCAACGCCCATGCCCTGCATGGCCACCACATACAGCAGGCTGGATACCACCAAGGTGAGGAAACTGCCATGCAGAGGAAACTTGTAGCCTACAAAAAGCACCAGCATTCCTATTTCCTGCAGCAACAGGAACCAGATGGTGTAGGGCAGCAATTTGCCCAGCAGTGCCACGGTCATATTGTCGCCTGCCGTGGCAAGCCAGTCGTAGCTGGTGCCGCGTTTCATCTCGCTGCCTATGATATAGATGGTGAGCAGCAGCACTTGCAGTCCCATGATGCCTGGCAGCAAAGTGGTGAGCAGGTAGCTGGAATAGTTGGCCATGGGGTTGCCTATCTTGTGGGAATCTATAGTGATGGGCTGTATGATTCCCATGATGGCATCATCGGTATATCCTTTCATGCGCAGGATGGTCCTCTGTGCAGAGCCGGTAGCCATATTCACCATGGTCAGCAGGCTTTGGAAACTCAGTGAGCCTGGAAGCAGATGCGTCTGGTCCAGGTAAATGTGCACGGTAGGGGCTTCCAGTGCCTGCACCTTCTGATAGGTGCCAGCAGGTATCTCCAGGAAGGCGTATACCTCTTGTTTCTGCAATGCCTTGCGGGCCTCGGTGTGGTTGTTGTACACCGCTGTGACGCTCACTTCAGGCATAGCCTGCAGGTTGTGGCTCAGCTCTCGGCTAATGTAGCTGCCGTCGTTGTCCACAATGGCAATGGAGAGCTTCTTCGGTTGTCCTTCGTTCATCAGCGAGATGAAGAAGAGATAGCTGAAGATGACACCTAACGTCAGCCACAATAAATGCGATGGATGACGATAGATATGCAGCACTTCGCGCCCTAGGACTCTTATAAAATTGTGATACAACGGAGGTAAGATTTAAAAGTGAAAGATGTTGTTCTGCTGCTTCACCATCGCCGTCATGCCGGGTCTCAGGCCTTTGATGTCGTTCTCAAGAGGCACTACCTTGATATCGAAACTCTTCACGTCGTATTGGCCGCTGTTCTTCGTAGCCCTCCAGGTGGCGTAGCTGGCCATGGGGGCCATGCGTTTTATCACGGAGGGGTGCATGGCTTTGCTGCTCAGGGCGGGGATAACCACTTCAATGGTGTCGCCCACTTTCATGCCTTTCAGCTGGTCTTCACGGACGGCGAAAGTGAACCACACGTCGCTCATGTCCAGTATGCTCATCACGGGGCTGCCCTGCCCCACCAGCTCGCCTTTGTGTGGAAATATCTCTGCCACCTCGCCATTGGCGGGGCTCGTTAGGTATCGTTCTTCCTCGTATGCCGTCACTTCGCTTATGGCGCCTTGCGCCCTGGCCACCAGGGCGGCGGCGGCGGCTTTGTCTTCAGCCTGCGCGCCTTCCAGTGCCATCTCGTACTGGCTTTTGGCGGCGGCACAGTCGGCCGCGGCCGCTTTGTATTTGGCCTCCATTTCATCCATTTTCTGTGCGCTGATCACCTTCTTGTCGAAAAGGGCCTTGGTGCGGTCGTAGCTTTTCTTGTACACCTCTTCGGCAGCCTGTGCCTTGTTATAGAGTTCCTTGGCGGCGGTGATGGTCTGGCTGCGAGCACCGGCATTGGCTTTGTTGCTCTGTGCCACGGCAGCGGCGCGGGCCGCTTTGGCCTGTTCCATCTTGGCATCCACTTCGGGGCTGGGGATATACACCAGTGTGTCGCCTTTTTTCACTTTGTCGCCTTCGCTTACGTAGAACTCCGCCACGCGCCCCGGCACTTTGCCGCTTACACGATATTCGCTGGCGCTTACTTCGCCTACTATCTCATCCTTTTCGGGAGACAAGGCGATAAGGCCTATCACGCCTACCAGCACTATCACTCCTACCACTATGCCTATGCCGATCCATACGCTGCGTTTGTTCTGTTTGGAGATTTCTTCTTCTGTCGTTTCCATGGAAAATTATTGTTTATTTAATTTAGGGGCGAACGATGTATCGCCCGGTTCTGTTGTTATTGTGAAAAATGAAATTACCTTCTGTTGCCCATCGCCTTGTTTAGGTACAGGTAGTTCATACGGATCTCTATATCGGCGTCCAGCACTTCGCTCCTGGCCTGCAGCCATGCGGTCTGTGCTGCCATCAGCTCTGTGCTGCTTATCACTCCAGCTTCGAAACTTTCCGTGGCCAATGCCAGGTTTTCCTCGGCATTGGTCAGGTTGGTTTGTGCCTGCACCAGCTTTTTGCGGCTCACCTGCAGGTCGGTGTTCAGTTTGTTCACTTCCAGCTGCACCATTTCCTGAGCCTCTTCGTGTCGCAGGCGTGCCGCTGCAGCTCTATGTCTGGCGGCCTTGTAGTTGTAGATGGCGCCGGGGTGTGCTATGGGGATGTTCACCACTATGCCTGCCGCCACCGTGCCTCCGAACTTATTTTCGTAGCCGTTGAAGAAACTGGGGCGCGTGGTGAGATAGCTGCCCTCCACCACGATGTTGGGTAGCAGTGCGCTGCGTGCCAGCATCACGTCGGTCTGGGCGATGGTGTCGGCATAGGCTAGCATCTTCATCTCGTCACGTTTCTGCATGATGCTCTCCATGTCTATGTTGCCCACGGGGGAGTAGTTCACCAGGGTGGTGTCCTCCACCACGTCGTAGTGTGCGGTCATGTCCAGTCCCACCATCTGAAACAGCAGCATTTGTGCCAGTTCGTAGCCGTTGGTGGCTTTCGTCAGGCTCATCTGGGCCTCGTTCAGTTTCACGCGAACCTTGGTGGCGTCGGCCTGTGTGGCCACTTCTTCCTGCACCATTAGCTGCAGGTTGCTGTCCAGATGTTCCAGCAAGTGGCAGTACCGCTCTGCCAGTTCTTTCTTGTGGCGCACGCTTATCACCTGCCAGTAGGCTTTGTCCACCTCCACCAGCTTGTCCTGTTCGGCCTTGCTGTAGGCGGTGGCGGAGAGGTTGTATGCCATCTTGGCGGCACGATGCACGGCACGCAGCTTACCGCCCAGATACACGGGCTGCGTCACCGTAACGGAGCCTACGCATAGGTTGGCGAGGTCCATGTCCAAGGCATCCACTATGTTTCGCCCCTCGTTGTTCAAGGCTGTGGTGAGATTGTTCACGGTGCTAAGCACGTCGGGCATCAGCAGACCCAACTGAGGGTGTTGCGCCACCAAATTGGAGATGTTGGTGAGCAGGTTGCTGCTGTTTATTATAGTGCTCGTCGTCCGGGTGCCTATGGTGCTTATGCTTTTCTGCTGCTCATCGCTCAGCAGCTGCGGGTTGCGGCTCTGCCAATGATAGGCGCCATTTGCCGACACACGGGGGAAGAACTCCGCCACGCTCATTTTCTTCATTTCTTCGGCGGAATACATCAGTTCCTGACTGCTACGCAGACCTTTGTTGGCATTCAGTACCAGTTTGTGGCAGTTGTCCAGGGTAAGGCGGTCGCCGGGGCAGATGTTTGGCACATCGGTCTCCCTTCCTTTCCCTTGCGGCATACCCTGCGCCGCCGTCGTTACAGAAATGGTGAGCAAAAGACCCCACAGTATCATTCTTTTCTTGTTCATCTTCAATGCAATATTCACTTTTATGTAACCGAATAACAGTTTGCAAAAATACGCAATAGTGTTGAAATACTACGAATGATTATTGACGAAATGTACAAATATCCCCTCCGAAACGCCGAATACCAGTTCTCAACAAGCCAACGACTAAGCCGCTCGGGCCGTGGATGGTGCGCGAGCCCCACTCCTGCATGTCCAGGATGGTGCGACCGTTCTCCTGCTGTATCCATGGCTATCATGTCGTGGCGGCGGTTGCTGCACGCAGGAGGTGTAAAAAGAGTATGTTGCTTCATGGATCATATGGATCCTATTGTCGGAAACCGCGTATTATCATTGCTAAACTCAATGAGCAAATGCACGATTTGCAGTTCATCTTACGACGTAATTTCGGTCGCAAAGATGCAACTTATGCTGGGACGGGAGAAAAAATGAATGATTGTCCGCAACAATCTCCAGGACATAATGCGGACTGTCGCAATCATGGTCTCGGGCAGTCTGGGAAGAAATCGCCGCAATGCCTTGCTTGCGCCGATGCTACGTCGGAAATGCTCGACCCATTCTCGACTCACTCTCGACCCATTCTCGACCCATGCCATTACTCGATGCATGGTTTGTTTATTTTAACTGCCTGAATGCGTGCTGTTTATGCATTTAAATGCATAATGGCCGATACATAATTGTATGGAAGTATCACATCTTGTTGCGGGCTGTCATAATAACCTCTACTCGGTGGTGTGTACCTGCGGGACACTGCCATTACGTGCCATCCTTTTGAAATAGTGCCTTGCCAAAGGAGCATGACGAATGCTTCGTTGGCACCATAGGTAAAGCTCGGTGGCAATCCTAAGGTTCTGTCCATTAGGTTCTTTGGCGGATAGCCAATATGCTGAGGCTACATCCTTTTCAACTCCTCGTGGGCGATGATGTACTCGGCATGCTTGCCAGAGGGGGTGATGTCGTGGTACACCACTTGAAATCCCAGCAGGGCTGTGCGCATCAGCGTCAGTTGTTGCAGGCTGCCGCCCGTGGCCTCTTTCAGCGACTTCAGCATCTTGTCGCGGCCGCTGCTGGCCAGCAGGTCCATATTGTAGCGTGCACTGCTGGCACTGTAGTGGTAGGATAGGAATAGGCTGTCTAGCGTCAGGCTGTCCAGCGTCAGTTCTTCTGCTATGGGGTGGGGGAGCTGCCGGTTGGTTTGTGTCACGAACTCCATGAGTTTCCGGTATGCCACGGTGCTTTCGGAGACCTGGGTGTGGCGAGCATCGTTCACTTCCGAGGGGGTGATGGAGACGGTGAAGTGTTCCTTCTCGCGACGGTACTCCCATTGCATCGTCCCGTCCAGCATATCCAGCAGCTGGAATATTTTCAGCATATTGGTGTCGGGAATGAAACTGGCAATAAGTTTTTTTTCCAGTTCTTCGCGTTGTACATATTCCATGATGTAAAATTCCCTCTCGCTCATGGCATCGGGGTCTATGCGCAGATAGTATTTCAATGTGCCGCCGTCCGTGTGGAACGTCACGCTGTCTATCCATGTGTTGGCAGTGTTGCGCAGCGGACAGTCGCGTGTCATGCTGCTGGCCAGCGTGGCGAGGCTTTTCGTCGCCATTTCGGCATTATATAATTCTTCCTTCGTCTGCAGTTTGTCGAAGTCGGGCTGTGCCATCGCTTTGGCGGACAGCAGTGCCAGCGTCACCATGAAGAGCGTGTATTGTGTACTAGTCATTGCAAAGTAGTTCTTTAAAGATAATGTAAGGTAGAAGTCCTAAGCCCAATAAAATAATAACGCGAAAAATGCGAACTTATTACTTGTTTTACCCTTTTTTACTTTGTGTTGCATTTGTAACTGGAATTTAGACCTTTTCTTTTCTTGCTGATTATCAGTCTTCTTCATATTTTAACATTTTTATTTCTCGTA